>JBBIMQ010000025.1:0-8468 GCA_037444345.1 Gemmatimonadota bacterium
CGCGCCCCGTCCGGGGCGCGCGCGCCCGCGCGGCCCTGACGCTGGGCGGGTGGCTCGTCGCGATCCTGCTGTTGCTGCCCCACGCCACGCTGGTCCTGCTGTCGTTCGTCCCGGCGGGAACCTGGATCGCGGAACCGGTGCCGCCTCGCTACTCGGCCGCCAACTACCTGGCGCTCCTGACCGAACCAGAGCGCCTCCGCCCGTTAGGCAACAGTCTCTGGATGGCGGCGCTCGCTACCCTGGCCGCCCTGGCGGCTGCCACGCTGGCCGGGGTGCTGGTGGTGCGGTGGCGGGTCGCCGCCGGCCGGCTCATCGAGCGCCTGCTGGCCCTGCCCTGGCTCGTGCCGGGAACGGTCTTCGCCGTGGCCCTCGCCACCGCCTTCAGCGTCCACGCCCCGCAGGCCGGGCGCTTCGTCCTGGTCGGAACCGCGATCATCCTTCCCATGGCGTATCTGGTCCGGAACCTGCCGATCGCGAGCCGCGCCGTCCTGGCGGGCTTTCGGAGCCTCGATCCCGCCCTCGACGAGGCCGCCGCCTCGCTCGGCGCCGGACGCTGGCGTACCCTCCGGCGAGTGACCCTCCCGCTCCTCCGGCCGGCGCTGGCGGCGGGGGGCACCCTGGCCTTCGTCACCGCCCTCGGCGACTTCGTGACCTCGGTGATCCTCTATACCTACGACACCCGGCCGCTCTCCCTCGAGATCCTGGCGAGCCTCCGCCAGGGTGACGTCGGGGTCGCCGCCGCCTACGGAGTGTTCCTGATGCTCGCGAGCGCGGCCGTGTTCGCGCTGGGTGCCGAACGGAAGGTGGTCACGGGATGAGCAGCTCCCCGCGCGAACCCACCCAGCTCCAGCGGCTCGCGGTTCTCATCGCCGTGAACCTGGTGGACATGATTGGCCTGATGCTGGTGCTGCCGATCCTGCCCTTCTACGCCACCCGGCTCGGCGCGAGCCCGGAGATCGTCGGCTGGCTCATCGCCGCCTTCGCCATCGCCCAACTCGTGGCCGCCCCCTTTTGGGGGCGGCTCTCCGACCGCTACGGCCGCCGGCCTGCCCTGGTCATCGGGCTCTCGGCCTCGGCCATCGCCTATCTGGTCTTTGCCTTCGCCGACTCGGTGTGGCTGTTGCTCCTCTCCCGGCTCATCCAGGGCGCGGGGGGGGGTACCACCGGTGTCGCCCAGGCCTATGTGGCCGACACCGTCCGCTCCAGCGACCGGGCCAAGGCGCTGGGCTGGTTGTCGGCCTCCACCAATGTCGGGGTGACACTCGGGCCCCTGATCGGCGCCCTGGCCACCCATCTCGACCGGGCGGCGCCGGGTCTGGTCGCGTCCGCGCTCTGCGCGGTGAACGCCGCCTTCGCCTGGCGCTGGCTCCCGGAATCGCGGCCCGGGCGCGCTGCCCCGCCATCCGAGCGGAAGCCGGTCTGGCACGCCGCCTGGCAAGTGCTCCGGCATCCCACCCAGGCGGTGCCCCGGTTCGTCTGGATCTACGGCATCGGCATGTTCGCCTTCGCCTGCCTCACCTCCATCATCTCCCTCTTTCTGATGGCGGAGCACAGAGTCACCGAAACCACCATCGGGTACTTCTTCACCTACATCGGCCTCCTCAACATCGTGATGCGGCTGGTCCTGCTCGGACCGGTGGTGAGCCGGGTGGGGGAGACCCGCGCCATGCGGCTCGGTGCCGCGGCCCTGATCGCGGGCCTGCTGGCCTACCCGGCGGCCCGGACCGTCTGGCACCTGGTGCTGGTCATCCCCCTGGTGCCGATCGGAACAGCACTCCTCTTCCCGGCCACGACGTCGCTCATGTCTCGCTACTCGGAGAAGGCCGAGGTCGGAACCACCCTGGGCACGGCGCAAACCTACGCCGGCATCGGTCGAGTCCTGGCGCCGCTCCTGGCCACGATGGTGTTTCAGCGCCTGGGCCACGGCGCCCCGTTCCTGGTGGCCGCGGCCCTCATGTCGCTGGTGAGCCTGCTGGCCTTCAGGCTGGACCGGCTGCCGCCTGCCCCCGCCACGTCCGAGATGCCGGTGCTGCGGGCACCCGGCACGGGCTGAGCCTGGGTGCGCCTGCTTCTCCTTTCGGTCCAGCCGACCCGGGGAGTGGTGGAACTCGGCACCTGGCCCGGGCAGCCCCGGCACGCGGCGCCCTGGGTCCCCCCGCCGAGCAGCCGAAGCCTGGTGAGACCCGGCTTCCCGCGGCCCCCCCGGCCGGCACCGGGTGGAAGCAGTCAGGAAAGGTCCGGCGGTGCGGCGGCCGGAGTGTCCGGGCTCGACCCGGGCGGCGTCCGCCAGATCTGGCCCGTTCGCTCGGGGTGCTCCTGCCAGAGGAAGGCCCCCGCTCGGGAGGATTGTGCGCCGCCGGTTCACCCCGCGAGGCCACCTTCCTTGCGACCCCGCCTCAAGGTGGGGATCGTCCCCCCCTGACCCGCCGGGGGTGCCTCCCATGCCGGCCGAGTGCGATCGAACCATTGAGGGCGCTCCGGAGCCGGCCCTCGCGAGGCACCTCGCGCGCAGGCGAGGAAGGCGGCCAGGCCTTCACCAGCGCCCGGACGATGACTGGCCAGGCCACCCACCTGCAACCGACCGAATTCGCCGAGTCGCGAGCCGGGCGGACGTGATCAGAATTCCACTCCCGCCGCCAGATTGAGGTGATTGGCTCCCAGCGTGCCGACGCCTGCCCCATACCTGGTCCGGAGTCGCCGGAACTCGGCGCCCAGCACGATCGGCCGGTACCGCCAGTGCAGGTGGGCCGCCCGGATATCGTTCCTGAGGCGCTGGGTCAGGGGATCCAGATCGTCGTCGTCCGGATCGTCCAGGCCGTAGCTGCCCCCCAGCTCCCAGCGCGGGTCGGGCCGGATGATCACCTGGGCCCAGCCGCCCCGGGTGCGCACCGGCTCGCCGGCGGGCCCGAAGTTCTGGCCGATGGCGCCTCCACCCAGGCCTGCCACCGCGCGGCCGACGAATCCCTCGCCCCGGACCTCGAGCTGCTGGCCGAGGGGAAGCACCAGGGCCAAAACGGCGGCTCGCGAGGTGACCAGGGTGTCGCCGCCGGAACGCAACCAACCCAGGTGACCGCCGACCGAGAGCTCGCCCCGGGTTGTGGCCTCCCCCCATTGCAGGCGCAGCCGGCTCTGCAGGTACGACCGCCCGCTCCGCTCGGCGCGGTCCGGCTGGGTGAGGAAAGCGCCTTGCGGGGCGTCGCCGTTCGGTGCCACCACCGCGCCTTCCAGCGAGAGCCGCACCGGGCCGTTCTCCCTCAGGTGGCCCGTGAGGCGGATCTGGGGAAGCCAGAGCCAGAGATTGCCGGCCCCCGCAAACAAGGGGAGCCCTGTCGCCGCGAGCGACGAGGGGTTGAGCTCCGCGATCGGGGGCGCTTCCTGTCGTGCCAGCACCGCGACCCCCGGCCAGGCTAGGCGGTCGAAGGCCCGGCGAATCCGGGTGATCGGGAAGGTGCGGCCCCCGCTCGAGGGCTGCTGCCCCCCGAAGAAGTCCACGTCCAGTTCGAAGTCCACCCGGCCGCCCGCCACCCGAGGGGCCGAGCCGAGCAACCGAACCCGGGTCTGCCGGACCGTGCCGCCCAGCCCGGAGACCGCCCGGCCGCTGGGGCTTCGGGGCTGGACGAATTGCGGCAGATCGGAATTGTTGGTGCTGTCCGAGGTGTAGAAGCCGTTGAGCAGGACGAGGCCCGTGAGCTCGAGCGTGACCCGGGCCGTGTCCTGGGCCGCGAGCGGGACTGTCCAGAACCACGCAACTGCGAAGGCGACATGGCGCATGGTGCTCTCCGAACCTGGGGGGCGTTGACGGCCTCGAACGGCAGACGCTAAGCTTGGCCCGATGGCTACCAAGATATCCGCTGCCCGCGGCTTCGCTTCCCTGCTCGGTGTCCTGCTGGGACTGGCCCTGGGCGGCCCGGGCGCGCTCGCCGCGCAGGGTGCGGTGAGCGGTCGCGTGGTCATCCTGGAGCGAGAGGGCCGGGCCACCGACGATCTGGGACAGGCCGTCGTGTGGCTGGAGGGCGCCGCGGCACCACCGGGACAGCCTGACACCGTGGAGGTGGCGACCGAACGGAAACAGTTCGTCCTCCGGGTTGTGGTGATCCCGGTCGGGTCCGTGGTCGCGTTTTCCAACCACGATCCTTTCAACCACAACGTGTTCTCTGTCTCGCCGGAGACGCCCTTCGACCTGGGGCTCTTCGGCCGGGGGCAGGGCCGGGCGGTCACCTTCGACCGGCCCGGCATCGTCCGGGTGTACTGCAACGTGCATGCGTTGATGCGGGCGTTCGTGATCGTTCGCGAGTCGGCCCTGTTCACCCAACCGGGAGGCGACGGTTCCTTCCGGCTGGCCCCGGTGCCCCCGGGCAACTATGTCCTCCACGTCTGGCACGAGCGCGCTCGAGAGCTGGCCCAGCCGCTCACCGTGGCTGCGGGCCCTGCCGTGCCCCTCACCCTGACCCTCGACGCCCGCGGCTACAAGTACGTCCAGCACCGGGATAAGGAAGGGAAGTCGTATTACGAGCGCACCAGCCGTTACTAGGCGGTTTCAGGCCTCCCCCCTCGGGCTCAGGATCTTTGCCGCCAGCGCGCTGGTGCTCGTGCTGGCCCTGGGCGGGGCCGCGTTGCTGATCAGCCGGCGGGCGGGCCAGGCGGCGGACGAGGCGATTGACCGGGCCCTGGCCGCGACGCAGGCCGCCATCGAAGACGCCCTCGCGGCCCGGAGCGCACAGCTACGCCGCGCGGCCGAGCTGCCTTCGCTGCGCGGCTCAAGAAGCAGACGGCCTCGGAGGTCGTCTTCTTCACGCTCGACACCGCGCTCCTCCCCCGGGTCGTGGTGGCCACCCTTGCGCCGGGAACGCTGGAGCCCGCGCTGGCCGACCGCGAGGCCCAGCGCCTGTTCGCCGCCGATACCGCGCCGGGTCAGCTCCGGGTCGCCGCTGCCGGCCAGACCTGGATCGGGGCGCTGGGGCCGCTCCGCACCGCCGCCGGAACCCGGGTGGGCGAGTACGCCGGCCTCCGGTCCCGGGAAGCCGAACTCGCCCCCTTCCGACGATTGCAGCGGTCCATCCTGGTGGCGTTCCTGGGGTCGCTGGCCGTGGCCTCGGTGGCCGCCGGCCTCGTGACGCGGCACATCACCAGGCCGCTCCGCCAGCTGGTGCGCGCCACCCGCGACGTGGCCCAGGGTCACTACTCCGGTACCATCGCCGTGGACTCCCGCGACGAGATCGGCGAGCTGGCCGCTGCCTTCCAGGCCATGCTCGCCGAACTCCGGGAGAAGCGGCGGCTGGTCGAGTTCCTGGGCGGTGCCTCCCAGGCGGTGACCGCGGTGGTCGAGCCCGGTACCGTCACGCTCCGGGGCGCGCGGCTCGTCCCGGGCCAGATCTTCGCCGGGCGCTACGAGATCAGACAGGTGCTCGGGGCGGGTGGCATGGGCGTGGTCTACCGGGCCTGGGACCGGGAGCTCGACGAACAGGTCGCCATCAAGACGCTGCAGCCGGAACTCGTGGGCGACGCCTTGCTTCTGGAGCGGTTCAAGCAGGAGATCCGGCTGGCCCGGCGGATCTCCCATCCCAACGTGGTCCGCACTCACGACCTGGGCGAGGCGGACGGCGCCTACTTCATCACGATGGAGTACGTGGACGGTACCACGCTCGATCAGTTGATCGGCCGGCGCGGCGCCCTGCCCTTCGAGGTGGTGCTCACCATCGGCAAGCAGCTCTGCCGGGCCCTGGAGGTGGCCCACGCCCAGGGGATCGTCCATCGAGACATCAAGCCGGCAAACCTGGTGGTGGACGCCCAGGGGTTCCTCAAGGTGATGGATTTCGGAATTGCCCGCCTGATGGAAGCGCGGCTGCCCGGCCGGACCCGCGCCGGTCTCACGGTGGAAGGCTCCGTCATCGGGACCCCGGAGTACATGGCGCCGGAGCAACTGCTGGGCGAGGCACTCGACGGCCGCGCCGATATCTACGCCGCCGGCGCCGTGCTGTTCGAGTGTGCCACCGGCCGGCGAGCGTTCGAGGGGACCTCGTTTGCCACGGTGATGATGAAGCAGGTACAGGATCCGACCCCTGATCCGCGCACCTTCAATCCCGACCTCCCCGACCCGCTTGCCAGGCTCATCCTGAAAGCGCTGGCCAAGCGGCGGGAGGACCGCTGGGCGTCTGCGCAGGACATGCTCCAGGTTCTGGAACAGATCAAGGTGTAGCCGATGGGGATCTCGACCATCGCCGCGCTCACGCCGGCGGACGTGGCCCAGGCCACCTGGGACGATCTCGCGCCGCTCTACCAGGAGCTGGCCGAGCGCGCCCTCACCGCGACCACCGTGGAACCCTGGCTCGCCGACTGGTCGCGGCTGGAGACCGTGGTGGGTGAGGCGGCAGCGCTGGTCATGATTGCCTATACCTGCGACACCACGGATCCCGCCAAGGAGGCGGCGCACCTCCGCTTCTCGGCCGAGATCCTCCCGCGCATGGAAGAGCAGGGGGTGCGGCTCGCGGCCCGGCTGCTCGCCACCGGGTACTCGCGCCCCGACCTCGAGGTCCCGATCGCCAAGTTCCGGGCGGCGCACGAGATCTTCCGCGAGGCCAACGTCCCGCTCATGCAGGAAATCGAGGCGCTCTGCGCCCGCTATCAGAAGATCGCCGGCGGCCTCACCGTGGTCTGGGACGGTGAGGAGAAGACCCTGCCCCAGCTTCAGCCCTTTCTCCAGAGCCCCGACCGCGCCACCCGGGAGCTGGCCTGGCGGCTGACGCACGAGCCCTACGTCGGCCTCCGTGACGAGCTGGCCGACGTCTTCGACGCCATGCTCGAGCGCCGGAATCAGATGGCCCGCAACGCCGGCTTCGCCGACTACGAGGCCTATGCCTTCAAGGCCAAGTGCCGCTTCGACTACACCCCGGCCGATTGCCGCCGGTTTCACGAGGCGGTCGAGGCGGAGGTGGTCCCCGCGGTCGAGCGGATCCTGGCGGAGCGCCGCAAGCGCCTCGGCTTGCCGGCGCTCCGCCCCTGGGATCTGGCCCACGATCCCGAGGGCCGCCCGCCGCTCCGCCCGTTCCGGGAGGTGAGCGAGCTGGTCGCCACGTGCCAGCGGATCTTCGAGCAGGTCTCGCCTCGGTTCGGCCGGCACTTCCAGACCATGGCGGAGGAGGGGTTGCTCGACCTCGCCTCGCGTAAGGGAAAGGCTCCCGGAGGCTACTGCGAGACCCTCCATTACCGCGGCCGCCCGTTCATTTTCATGAATGCCGTGGGGGTCTGGGAGGATGTCTCCACCCTGCTGCACGAGGCCGGGCACGCGTTCCACGCCTTCGAGACCCGCCACTATCCCCTGCTGTGGCAGCGCCACCCGGGGCTCGAGGCCTGCGAGCTGGCCTCGATGTCCATGGAGCTCCTGGCCGCGCCGTACCTGGGCCGGGACCGCGGCGGATTCTTCGACCCCGAGGAGCTGGCCCGGGCCCGCACCGAACACCTCGAGGACATCCTCCTCACCCTGGCCCACGTGGCCTCGGTAGACGCGTTCCAGAGCTGGCTTTACACCAGCGGCGCGGGACACGACCGCGCCGAACGGGATCGGGCGTGGCTCAAGATTCGGGGTCGGTTCGAGCCGGAGGTGGACTGGAGCGGGTTGGAGCGCGAGCGGGTAGCTCGCTGGTACCGCCAGCTCCATATCTTTCTCTACCCGTTCTACTACATCGAGTACGGGATCGCGCAGCTCGGAGCACTCCAGATCTGGCGCAACAGCCAGCGCGATCCGGCCGGGGCGGTCGAGCGCTACCGTCAGGCGCTGGCCCTGGGCAATACGGCCTCGCTGCCGCAGCTCTTTCGAACGGCGGGCGCCGCGCTCACCTTCGATCGGGGCGACCTGGCGGGCCTGGTTGCTCTAGTGGAGAAGGAGCTGGCTCGGTGGCGGCGGTGAGGTTGCGCCGGCGCCGGCGCCCCGCGAGATTGGTGGCGACTCGTTCCAGGGCTTGGTGGATGGCGAAGGAAGAAGGCATCGAGATGGAAGGCGTGGTGACCGAGGTGCTCCCCGACCGCAATTATCGGGTGCTGCTCGAGAACGGCCACTCCATTCTCGCCTACGCAGCCGGCAAGATGAGCAAGTTCAAGATCCGGGTGCTGGAGGGGGATCGGGTGACCGTGGTGCTCTCGCCCTACGATCTCACCCGCGGCCGCGTGATCTACCGGCACAAATAGACCGGCCCGCGAACTGACGGCGATGGGGCTCCGGCACCCCCGGAGCCCCATCGCCGTTTCCTGCCACCGCGCGATTACTTGATCTTGGTGACGTTCTCCGCCGCAGGGCCCTTGGGACCCTCGACGATGTCGAACTCGACCCGCTCTCCCTCCGAGAGGCTCCGGAAGCCTTCGGCTTTGATCGCGGTGTGGTGGACGAAGCAGTCCTTGGTGCCGTTCTCGGGCGTGATGAACCCGTACCCCTTGGCCTCGTTGAACCACTTCACCGTGCCGGTGACGCGAGGCAT
>JBBIMQ010000025.1:8480-14389 GCA_037444345.1 Gemmatimonadota bacterium
AATACTCCATACTGAGGGAAACATTGTCGGGAACGGACCGGTGTCCGCCCCGACCGGGAGAGCGGGCCTTACCAGCCGACCCGCCAGCTAGGAAAAGACCCGGGACTTGATCCCGGGTCGGGCAGCGTATCCGTCGAGAGGACCTGCGCGAGCGACACCGGCCAAGCCAACTGGCCATTCCAGCCGGGGAAGAAAGATGCTCAAAGTCGGCCGCCCGTCAAGGGGGACCCGGCCGGCCGGGCTTCCACCAGCGCAACGCCGCCCGGGCCCATTCCCCGCTCTTGCGCCCGAGCCCCCGGCCCGTCGCCCGGTTGAGCGCCTGGAGGAACTCGGCGGCGGACGGGTAGCGCTGCTCCACCTCGCTGCGCAGCGCCCGCTCCAGCACCCGGGCGAGATCGTCGCTCACGTCCGCGCGGCTCCGGAGATCCGGCCGCTGGTTGGCCGTCTGCCGGGTGAGAATCTGCTCCACGTTGTTCCCGGTGAACGGCGGCTGTCCCAGGAGCGCGTAATACGCCACCGCGGCCAGACTGTAGAGGTCCGACCGCTGGTCCACCCGCTCGCCCAGGAGCTGCTCCGGGCTGGCGAACATGGGAGTGCCGCTCCGGCTCGTGGCCCCGCCGTAGCGCCCCTGGCCCCGCAACGCCAGCGCGAGGCCGAAGTCCGTGATCCGGAGGCTGCCGTCCGTTTCCAGGAGCAGGTTCTCGGGCTTGAGATCGCGGTGCACCAGACCCGCCCCGTGGGCCTGGGCCAGGGCGGCGAGTGCCTCCTTGAGGAGCCGCACCACCCGGTCCAGCGGGAGCGGGCCCTCCTGCTCGACCAGCTGGGCCACGTTCGGCCCGTGGACCAGCTCCATGGTGTACCAGAGGAGCCCCGACCGCCCTCCGATGTCGTAGATGTTCACGATGTTCGGGTGGTTCAGCCGGGCTGCCAGTTGGGCCTCACGGCGGAATCGTTCGACCACCGCCGGATCCGCCGTGAGGTGGGGGTGCAGCACCTTGAGCGCCACCTCCCGCTCCAGATGCAGGTCCCGGACCCGGTACACCCGGCCGTAGCCGCCAGCGCCGAGCGGGGCCAGGAGCTCGTAGTCATCGCCCAGGGCCCGGCGAAGGCGCTTTTCCCAGTGCCGGCCATCCTCGCTCTCGCTGGCGACGAGCCGCGGCCCCCCCGGCACCACCGCCGGCGCCTCGAAGGTCCCGGCGTCGGAGGCGAAATCCTCCAGCATCTCCGCCGCGCTCAGGTAGCGGTCGTCGGCGCTGGCCTGGAGGGCTCGGAGCAGGATCCGCTCGATGGCCCGCGGCACGTGAGGCCGGAGCGCCGAGGGAGGCACGAGCTGCGCGGGATCGAGCGGCGGCTCCACCCCCGTGACCGCGAAGTACAGAATCGCGCCGGCGGTATAGATGTCGCTCGCCGGGTCGCCGGCTGCGCCGTCCCGCACCTCCGGCGCCATGAAGGCCTGCCCGCTCGGCGCCTCGCCCCGCGGGATGGCGGGCAGAGTCCAGTTGGAGAAGCGGAGATCGGTCACGGTCCCCCGCCCCGCGAGGTTGACCAGCAGCGATGGGGGCACGATCCGCCGCACGATCACCCCGTGGGCGTGCGCGTGCTCCAGGCCGCTCAGCACGTCCCGCGCCAGCACGTGCACCGCAGGGAAGGGCCGGGGCCCTCGCTGGTTCGCCTCCAGGAGGCTCTCGCCCTCGATCCAGTTGCCCACCCGATACGCCAGATCGCCGACGATGCCGGCGTCGTACACGTGGCGGATCGCCGGATGATCGAGCTGGGCCAGCGCCTCCGCTTCCCGGAGGAACCAGGCTCGGGTGAGGTCGTCGGGATGCAGATTGACCCGGAGGCTCACCCGGCGGGACAGGAGCCGGTCCTGGGCCATGAACAGAACCCGCTCCCGGGAGGCGGCGACCATCGTCTCCAGCCGGAACCGATGTCCCAGGGCCGCCTCGACCCGCTCGACGATCGCCAGCGGCGGGGGCGTGACGCCCGGCCCGCTCATCCTTCCGCGATCAGCGGCGTGAGCCGCGGCGAGACCCGGCGCCGCTCGACCCGGCCCCGCTGGCCGCACCGGCGGCTGCACCAGCGCCGCGACTGGGTGGGAGAATCGTCCACGAAGAAGAGCCCGCAACCGGGCGCGGCGCAACGCCGGACCACCGCCACCCGGTCCGCCAGCGTCTCCGCCGCGGAGCGGGCGAGCGCCTCGAAGGCGGTCGAGGCGCGATGAGGCGCGAACCGGACCCGCCAGGTGCCCCCGATCCGGACCAGCTGCTCTCGTCCCTCGAGGCCGGCCAGGCAACCGTTGATCGCCTCGATGGCCGAGGGCGGGGCGCTCCGGCCCGCTTCCAGCGCCGCCGCGAGTGCCGCCAGGCGCCGCCGGAGATCGAGGGCCGCCTCGAAATCGGCTGGCCCCGCAAGGGGGGCCACCTTGACCGCCTTGGTCCAGCGGAGCAGCGCGCCAGGATCGGGCAGGACATCGCGTTCCCCGGGGGGCGTCGCCCCGGTATTCACGAAGTCGAGCCAGAGGGGATCCCCCAGCAGCAGGAACTCGGGGTCGCCCATCGCTCAGCGCGCCTCGGCGATCTGCACGGCGTCGCGGCCGCACCGCTTCGCCCGATAGAGCGCCTGGTCGGCGGCGGCGAGCAGGGCGTCGGCGGTCAGCCCGTGGTCGGGCGCCTGGGCGATCCCCACGCTGAACGAGGGGCGGCCGAGCTCGGGATGGCCCGCCTCGAAGCGGGCGAACGCCTCCTGCACCCGCCGCACGAACACCCTCGCCTCCTCGGCCGAGGTCATGGGGAGAATCACCAGGAACTCGTCGCCCCCGATCCGGCAAACCGCGTCGAGGTGGCGGCACTGCTGGCGCAGGGTCGCCGCGAGCTCCATCAGCAGGCGATCGCCCGCCGCATGACCCAACGTGTCGTTGACCACCTTGAAGCGATCCACATCGAGCAGCACCACACTGGTCTGGATCTGGTGCCGGCTGGTGCGGCTCAGCTCGGCCTCGAGCCGCTGCTCCATCGCCCGCCGGTTCAGGACGCCCGTCAGCGAGTCCGTCGTCGCGGCACTCTGCAGCTGCTCCACGAGATGCGCGTTCTTCAGGGCCGTGGCCGCGGCATAGGCCAGCGTGCCTGCCAGCTCGAAGTCCGCGCTCCCGAAGGCCTGGTCGTGCAGCCGGGGACCCAGGGCCAGCCCGGCGAGCCGCTCCGGCCCGGCGTCCAGCGTCACGACGAGCTGTGTCGTGGGCGGCACCAGCCGGCCCACGCTCACCTCATCGGCCGACATCACCGGGGTCTCGGACCGGACCGCGGCGTCCAGGGCACGGAGCGCGATGGGCGGCAGCGAGAGCGAGCCCCGTAGCGAGCGAAACACCTTGGGGACATACGTCTCGCCCACGGGCCGGTAGAGGCAGGCCCACCAGCAGAAGAACACCTCGGCCATGAAGTCGAGCACCAGGTTCTCGGTCTCCTCGATCGAGTGGACCGAGGAGAGAAGCCGGGCCACCTGGCGCAGGGCACGAAGCTGGAAGCTCGCGTCGTCGAGCTGGGCCTGCCGCTCCCGAAGGACGCCATGAAGCTCGATGACCACGGCGAGCCCGAGCGCGATCGGGACCGCGTGCGCCTTGAGATCCCTCGCGAGCTCGGGACCCGCCAGGATCGCGACTTCGGTCTGGCCACTCGCCAGGCGAATCACTTCCTTCGCCTCGGCGAGCCACGCGGGCGGAGGGATCAGCGAGATGAGCGGGGTGGGGGAGGCAACCTCGAGCCAGATCCGCTCACTGCCGAAGCGGCGGACCAGCGTGTCCCGGCAGCGTTCGAAAAGCTCGCTGTCCGAGCGCGCCTGGCGGCAGGCGCTGGCGAAGGCGTTGGGCAGCGTGGCCAGCGCCGCCAGCGATGGCGAGGCATCCATTCCAGCCCAATATAGCGACGGCCCGGAGACCCGGGGAGCCCGGAGGCGCCCCTGAGCGAGGCCTGAATGCGGCGCCGCCCCGGGAGCGAGCGCCCGCGGCACCAGCCCACCACGGTCACCCGGCACCCGTCTCTCCCGGGCTCCCCCTCGCCGAAGCCTCCGCTCGGCAGGCCCTCTGGCTAGCGGGTGGCGAGGTCGATCTCCAGTCGGCCGCTCAGCTGGCGGAGCTCGTCCAGCATGCCGGGCCGCGGGCCAACCGGATGCCGCGCCAGCGCGGCCGTTAGCTCGCCGTACCACCAGACGATCTCCTCGGCGCTCGCCGGCGCGAACTGGCTCAGATACTCGATGCCGAGCCGCCGGAGATCGGCCAGCATGGTGCCGCAGAGATGAATCTGGGTGGCGCTGCACACCTCCAGCGCCCTCGGTTCGGCCAGGGCAAGATTGGCCAGGAAGTCCATCTTCCAGGCCTTCCAGCCTCGCTGCTTGCCGCGCGCGTCGTAACGCGGCTCGAAGACCTGATCCACCACTTCCGCGACCTTGTCGCCGAACTTCTCCGCCACCCGGCGTCGGAGCTCGCCCTGCCGCGATGCCTCCGCCTCGTTCACCAGGTAGCCCAACACCCCGGCCACCAGACAGGTCTCGTCACAGCCGTAGCGCGCGAGAATGATCGCCACATTGGCGGGATGGGTGAGGTGGGCCCCAGTGCTGCCGGGGCGCACCCGCGGCGCCCCGTGCTTGGCGGCAAAGGCGAGGGCATGGGCGACCCGGTCGGAGTAGCCGTGATAGTTGGGCATCGTCGCTGCGCCGGCCCGAGGAACACGCGGGGCCCGGGCGCGCCCGGGCCCCTGACTCGCCGAGCCGCCGCGCCGCCCACTCCACCGGGCTGACTACGGAATGCCCAACATTTTATGCGTTTGAAGGCTCAGCCGCCACTCGGGATGCCGCAGGCAGTACGCCACCGCCAGTGCGGTGTTGCGAGCCAGGTCCGGTCCGTCCATCGGCTGCAAGAAGAAGTGGTCGAAGGCGAGCCCGCGATACCGCTCCGGCTCCCCGCCCGCCTGGGGAAAGACCAGCTTCAGCTCGTTGCCTCGGGTGACCACCAGCGGCGCGTTCGCCTTGGGGCTCACCGAGACCCAGTCGAGGCCGGGCGGAAGCGGGATCGTGCCGTTGGTCTCCACCGCGACCTCGAACCCGCGTGCCTGGAAGGCGGTGATCGCGGCGGCGTCGAGCTGGAGCAGGGGCTCCCCCCCCGTGCAGACCACCAGCTTCCGGACCGGCGGCGAGACCTCGCCTTGCCAGGCGGCCGCGACCGCGTCCGCCAGCGCCGCCGGTGTCGCGAACCGGCCGCCGCCGGGGCCGTCGGTGCCCACGAAATCGGTGTCGCAGAACCCGCAGACTGCCGCGGCCCGATCGGCCTCCCGGCCGGTCCAGAGGTTGCATCCCGCGAACCGGCAAAACACCGCCGGACGCCCGGCGTTGGCCCCCTCGCCTTGAAGGCTGTAGAAGATCTCCTTGACGGCGTAGGTCATCGGATTGTCCCGGCATCCTGCCTCGCTCGGCCGCGCACGGTATACGGCGCCGGATCCTCCAGGCCGTTCTCCCGGAACCCTTTCAGCCGAAGCTGGCAGGCGTCGCACTCGCCGCACGCCGCCCCGTCCGCAGCGGGGTCGTAGCAGCTCCGGGTGAGCGAATAATCCACCCCCAGCGCCAGCCCCCGGGCGATGATCTCTGCCTTCCCCAGATGGATCAGGGGCGTGTGGATCCGGAATCGCAGCCGCCCCTCCACCCCCGCCTTGGTGGCGAGATTGGCCAGCCGCTCGAAGGCCGCGACGTACTCCGGCCGGCAGTCGGGGTAGCCGCTGTAGTCCAGCGCATTCACCCCGAGGAAGATGTCCGCCGCCTCCAGCACCTCGGCCCACGCCAGAGCGTAGGCCAGGAAGACCGTGTTCCGCGCCGGGACATAGGTGACCGGAATACCACCCTTTAATTCCCCCCTTAGTAAAGGG
>JBBIMQ010000025.1:14399-14614 GCA_037444345.1 Gemmatimonadota bacterium
CCGGAATGTCGCGGGAGAGCTCCTCCAGCGGCCGCCCCTTGGGGACTTCCAGCGCCCCGGTGAGCGCCGAGCCGCCGAACCATCCCAGATCGAGCGAGATGACCGCGTGCTCCGCCACCCCCATGCGCCGGGCGATCTCGCGGGCCGCCTCGAGCTCGACCGCGTGCCGCTGGCCGTATCGGAAGCTCATCGCATAGCAGCGGAAGCCCTCGCTC
>JBBIMQ010000026.1:0-14102 GCA_037444345.1 Gemmatimonadota bacterium
GGCCCGCTCGAGCAGCCCCGACGTCGCCCCGGCCAGAATCACCACGAGCCCGATCAGGGCCAGGGCGAGCGAGAAAGCCGAGGGATCGAAGGCTGGCACGGGCCTTCCGGACGGAGCCCGGATCAGAGCCGAGTCGGGATGGTGAGGAGCAGGCGGAGCGTGGTGAGACCGGAGGCGGTCACCAGGAGCTTGGCCGGCGGGAAGGGGACGAAGAAGACGACCGTGCTCCCGATCGTGAGCACCAAGAGAGCGATGCCCAGGAGCTTGTAGCGGAGCCTGATGGCTCGATGGGCTCGCCAGTCCCGGATCATGGGGCCGAATGTCCGGCTCCGGAGCAGCCAGTTGTAAAACCGGATGCTGGCGCGCGCGTAACACGCCGCGGCGAGCAGGAGAAACGGGGTGGTGGGCAAGAGGGGGAGCGCCGCGCCCAGAACCCCGAGCCCCACGAACCCGTGCCCCGCCAGCAGAAAGAACCACCGCACCGCCTTGCGGGGGGCGAGGTGCACCTCGCCGGAATAGTCCGGGCCCTCGTTTCTGTCCAGCTCCCTGTGAGGCGGGTTCATGGCGACCGGAAGGGTAAAGGTTGAGGGCAGCGCGCGCGAGGGGGCCGGGTGGCCGCCCTTGCGGCTCGCCCCGGAAGCGGACTAGACTGGGTCTGCCAAAATGACCGGCTCATACCGGGTGGATGTATTTCATGGCCAAGCGCGACTTCCTCGCCATCCCTGACCTGAGCCAGGCGGAATTGATCCGGCTGCTCGATCTTGCCCGGCGCATGAAGCGAGGGGAGTACACCGCCCGGCCGCTGGTGGGGAAGACCCTCGGGATGGTGTTTGCCAAGAGTTCCACCCGGACCCGGGTGTCGTTCGAGGTGGGGATGTACCAGCTCGGCGGGCACGCGCTGTTCCTTTCCTCTCGCGACATTCAGATCGGGCGGGGCGAACCGATCAGGGACACCGCCCGGGTGCTGTCGCGGTACGTGGACGGGCTCCTGATCCGGACCTTCGCGCACCGGGACGCGGAGGAACTGGCCCGCTACGCCTCCGTGCCCGTGATCAACGGCCTCACGGATCTCCTGCATCCCTGCCAGGTGCTGGCGGATGTGATGACGATGCAGGAGCATCTGGGAACCTGGGAGGGGAAGGTGGTGGCCTGGATCGGCGACGGGAACAACATGGCCAACAGCTGGCTCGAGGCAGCGGCCACCTTCGGCTTCGAGCTCAGGCTTGCCTGCCCGGAGGGCTACGAGCCGGATCGCGCGATCTTCGAGCGCAGCCAGCGCCAGACCCGGGTCGCGATCACCGAGTTGCCCGAGGAGGCGGCGGCCGGCGCGCATGTGGTCACGACGGACGTGTGGGCCTCGATGGGGCAGGAGGCCGAGGCCGAGAAGCGCCGGGCGGCCTTCCAGGGCTATGTGGTGGACGAAAAACTGATGGCCCTGGCCGACCCTCAGGCGATCTTCCTCCACTGCCTTCCCGCCCACCGGGGGGAAGAGGTGACAGAGGGGGTGATCGAGGGCCCCCAGTCCCGGGTCTGGGACGAGGCCGAGAACCGGCTGCACGTGCAGAAGGCTCTGCTGGCGGTGCTGTTAGGCGATGAACGGTGAGCGGCCAGGGAGCCGGAGGCGGTGACGGGTACCCATGCCTGACACTCTGAAGCGGACCCCCCTCTTCGACGTCCATGTGGCGCTCGGCGCCCGCATGGTGCCGTTCGCCGGGTGGGAGATGCCGGTTCAGTATCCCACCGGCATCCTGGCCGAGCACCGGGCGGTGCGCGAGGGCGTGGGGATCTTCGACGTCTGCCACATGGGCGAGTTCGAGGTCACGGGTCCCGACCGGAACGCGTTCGTCAACCGGATCACGAGCAACGACGTCGCAGCACTCGAGCCAGGGCAGGTGCAGTACAGTTGTCTCCTCAGCGAGCGCGGAACGATCGTGGACGACTGCACGGTCTACCGCTTCGACGACAAGCTCATGCTGGTGGTGAACGCCGCCAACATCGCCAAGGACTGGGACCACCTCGTCGCCCACAAGCGCGGCGCCAACGTCCGGCTCCGGAACATCTCCGACGACGTGGGACTGCTCGCGGTGCAGGGGCCGAAGGCCGAAGCGCTGGTCCAGGCTCACACCGCGCTCTCCCTCCGAGAGCTCGGCTATTACCGATTCGCGACTGGCCAGGTGGCCGGCGTGGACTGCTTTCTCAGCCGTACGGGGTACACCGGCGAGGACGGTTTCGAGATCTATTGCCGGGCCGGGGCGGTGGCGGCGATCTGGGAGGCGCTGGCGGGGCCCGGCCGGGCCCAGCCGGTGGGGCTGGGCGCCCGCGACACCTTGAGGCTGGAGATGGGCTATGCTCTCTACGGGAGTGATATTGACGACACCGTCACTCCTTTCGAGGCCGGGCTGGGCTGGATCACCAAGCTCGACAAGGGATGCCGCTTCGTGGGAGAGGAAGCGCTCAAGATCCAGAAGCTGAACGGGGTGCGCCGGAAGCTGGTGGGGTTCCGAATGGTGGGGAAGGGAATCCCCCGGCCTGGCTATCAGGTCTTGGTGGACGGGAGGCCGGCGGACGTGGTGCGGAGCGGCACCCTGAGTCCTTCCCTGGGCTACGGCATCGGGACCACGTACCTGCCAGTGGAGTTCACCGAGCCGGGCACCCGAATCCTGGTAGAGATCCGGCAGGAGCGGGTGGAGGCGGAAGTGGTGAAGCGGCCCTTCTATACCCGCGGCAGTGTCCGGAGGTAGCGCCCCTGCGGCCATGAGCATTCGCGTGGCCATTCTCACCGTCTCGGATGCCGGGGCCCGGGGCGAGCGGCGGGATACTTCGGGCGAAGCCATCGCAAGCTGGGTGGCGGCCCGGGGGTTCGTCTTGGTGGAGCGAGCGCTGGTGCCGGACGAACCTGAACAGATCACGACCCTGCTGCGGCGTTGGGCCGACGACGACCTGGCGGACCTGGTGCTCACCACGGGAGGGACCGGGCTTGCGCCCCGCGACTTCACCCCGGAGGCGACTCGTGCCGTGCTCACCCGCGAGGCCCCGGGCCTCGCCGAGGCGCTCCGGATGACCGCCTACCCGCGGTTCCACCGCGCGGCGCTCTCGCGGGGGGTTGCGGGGGTGAGGGGGCGGACCTTGATCGTGAACCTCCCGGGCAGCCCGGGCGGGGTCAAGGACGGGCTCGCCGTGCTGGATGACCTCGTGGTGCACGCCGTGGACATCGTGCGGGGGACGACAACGGAGCATTGATCAGCCGCGGCGCTATGGCATCCAAGATTCTGCTCACCATGGACGATCTCGAGACCGCGGTGCGGCTCAACGCGGCGCTGGAGGCGGCAGGGCATACCACGGTGATGGTCTCGGCGCTGGACGACGCGCGAGCGGCGCTCCGGCGGGAGAACCCCGACCTGGTCATCCTGACCGGGGCGATCCACGAGGCCCCGGCCCGGCAGCTTCTGGCCGCGGCCCGGGATCACGAGATCTCCACGCTGGCGTTGCTGGAGCCGACCGATCCGGCCATCCCCGAGCGGGACGGCGGAGGGCTGGACGTCACCGAGCGGGCGATCAAGCCGGTGGCCCCGGCGGAGCTGGTCCACCAGGTGGAGCGGCTTCTGGAGCGCCGGCGGCTGCAGCTCCGCACGGGCATCATCGGGGAAAGCGCGGCGATCCAGGAGCTGCTGGTCAAGATCGAGCAGATGGCGCCGGTCAGCAGCACCGTGCTGATCCAGGGCGAGTCCGGAACGGGCAAGGAGCTGGTGGCGAAGGCGATTCACGATCTCTCGCCCCGTCGCGGGAAGCCCTTCATCGCGGTCAACTGCGCCGCGTTGCCGGAGACCCTGCTCGAGTCGGAGTTGTTCGGTCACGAGAAGGGAGCGTTCACCGGCGCCGCGGAGCGGCGGCTGGGCCGGTTCGAGCTGGCGGACGGGGGGACGATCTTCCTGGACGAGATCGGCGAGGTGCCGCCGAGCGTTCAGGTCAAGCTGCTCCGGGTGCTGGAAACGCGGACGTTTTTCCGGCTGGGCGGCGTGCAGCCGATCAAGGTGGACGTCCGGGTGGTTGCGGCGACCAACCGGAGCCTGCGGGAGGCGGTGGAGCTCGGGACCTTCCGGGACGATCTCTACTACCGGCTCAACGTGCTGAACATCTACCTGCCGCCGCTCCGGGAGCGGCGGGGCGACATCCCCCTGCTGGTGCGCCGGTTCATCAAGGAGTTTTCGGCGCTTCACGACCGTCCCTTCCGGGGGATGACGGCCGAGGCGCTGGAGCGGCTGGTCCAGGCGAGCTGGCCGGGCAATGTGCGGCAGCTACGCAACTTAATTGAATCCATGGTGGTGCTTGCGCCCGGCAGGGAGATTCGAGCGAGTGACATACCTCCCGACATCTTGGAGGGCGCCAACCGTCTAGTTCCTATACGGTCATTTCAGGGCTGGCAGCCAACGGCGAGTCAGGAGTTCGAGTTTATCATTCGTAATATCATGGACTTGCGTGTCCAGATCGAGGAGATTCGGCGGAGGCTGGATGAGCGCCCCCAACGTGTTCAAGTAATTGAGGTTGGCGAGGGCCAGCCGGTGGCCGATGTTTTGCCGAGTGAGCCGGAGGAACGGGGGGTGGCGGTGGTGTATCGGCCCGGGATGACGATGGCGGAGGTGGAGAAGGAGGCGATCCGGGCGGCGCTGGCGGAGCAACGGGGGAACCGGCGGAAGGCAGCGGAGGCCCTGGGGATAGGGGAGCGGACCCTGTACCGAAAGATCAAGGCTTACAAGCTGGAATAGGTTATGGTTGCTAAGTCTCGGGATGGTGAGCGTTTGCGGCTGTTCCCGCTGCTTGACACGCTCCCGGGCGCGCCGCATATTGGCGGTCCCGGGAACCGCCACCCCCCTGAGTTTCTGGGTCACCAGCGGTGATCTTCGCGATCGACCCGAGCGCGTGCGTTGCGTGCCTGGCGTGCGTGCGTGTCTGTCCGACGGGGGCGGTCGAGGTCCAGGAGCCGCTGGTCCGGATCGAGGACGAGGCGTGCATCCGGTGCGGGCTCTGCGTGCCGGCCTGCCCGCACGACGCGATCGAGGTTACCGGGGAGTTAGGCAGGGCGATGGCCGTGGCCGCCCGCGGCGGCGGGGTGCTGATCCTGGCGCCCGAGGCGGCGGCGCATTTCTACCCGGCGACGCCCGAGCAGGTGGTCAACGCCTGCTACGCGGCCGGGTTTCGCATGGTGACCCGTGGGGTGATCGGCGACGAGCTGGTCGCCGCGGAGTACTTGCGATTGTGGCGGGAAGATGGGTGGGGGACGCTCATCCGCTCCACGGATCCGGTGATCGTCGATACCGTCCGCCGGGAATACCCCGAGCTGGTGCCGTACCTGGCCCCGGTGACGATTCCCGCGGTAGCCGAGGCGCGGTACCTCAGGGCGCAGTACGGGGAGCAGCTCGAGATCGTGTATGCGGGCGTGTGTCCGCCGGCGGGCCGGCCGGAACTGGATGCCGCGATCACGTTCCGGGACCTGGAGCAGCTCTTCAAGCTGCGGGGGGTGAGCCCGCTCACCCAGCCTGACTACTTCGTCCGGGTGCCGAGCGAGCGGCGGCGGTATCTGAGTCTCGCGGGCGGGTTGCCGGTGCAGCTCTTGGAGGAGGTGCCCTACTCGAGCCGGCGTTTCCGGAAGCTGCGGGGGGTGCGGGAACTCAAGGCGGTGAGCCGGGCGGTGGTGGTGGACAAGATCGAGCTCGGCTTCGTGGACATTCTGTCGCACGAGGGGTGGCTGGACCACCCGCTGTCGGGCCCGCGGGAGGAGTTGTTCTGGCGGCGGCAGATCGTGGAGAGCACCGAGCCGCCGCGGAGCCGGTATCCGGTGGTGGACTCGACGGTGGTGGCCAGTTATGGGGCCACGTTCGAGATCGTGCCGCGGAAGGTCGTGCCGGAGCCGGCCCGGGTGCAGGAGGTGCTGGAGCAGATCGGGCTCGGGCCCAACGGCAAGCCCTGGGACTGCCGGGCGTGTGGGTTCGAGAGCTGCCAGGCCTTCGCGGAGGCGGCCGCAATCGGTCGGGCGTCGCTCCGGCAGTGCGTGCCCTACCAGGCCCGCAAGGTCGAAGAGGCGCAGCGGGACTCGGCGGTGGACGGGCTCACGGGGCTGGCGGCGTTCCGGGTGCTGACGGACCGGCTGGCCTACGAGGTGGAGCGGAGCAAGCGGAGCCTGGAGGGGTTCGCGGTCCTTTTCATCGATCTGGACTATTTCAAGCAGGTGAACGATCGCTACGGGCACGAGGCCGGGAACGAGGTCTTGAAGGCGGTGGCTCAGGAGATCCGGAGCGCCATTCGGGCCTCGGATCTGGCCGCCCGCTACGGCGGGGACGAGTTCGTGGTGATTCTGACCCGGACCGATCTGGCGGGTGCCAATCGGGTGGCGGAGGCGATCCGGGCCGGCATCGAGGGGGTGGGGCGGCGGCTGGGGTATCCGGTCGGGCTGGTGACCGCCAGCATCGGGGTGACGGAGTATGACGTACGGCGTCCGCACGAGGGCGATCTCCTGGTTCAGGCGGACCGGGCGCTGTACCGGGCGAAATCCGCGGGCCGCAACGTGGTGGCCTGAGCGGGGGAGACAAGGGACGGCCGTGACGGGACCTTCCTCGATCCGGGATTCGAATGCTCCGGTGCCGCCGAGAGCGGCGGCGGGCGGGGGCGGGGTGCTGGAGAACGCGCCGGACCCGTGGGGGGTCCGGCGGGCGGAAAACCTGCTCACCAGTCTGGAGGGGGTGCTGTCGGCCCGGGTGGTGACGACGCCGCTGGGCGAGGTGAGCGAGGTGCACGTGCTGGCCCAGGCGGGGCTCAACCCCAAGCAGGTGGTGCGGAACATCGAGTCGGCGCTGCTCGCGCACCTCGGGCTCAAGGTGGACCACCGGAAGATCAGCATCGCGCAGACCGCGGAGGTGCGGCCGCTCGAGGTGATCGAGAAGGGGGCGGTGCGGGAGCGCTCGATGCGGCGGGCGGCGCTGTTCGAGGGGCTGTTCGTGGCGCCAGGGAAGCGTCCCCATCGGGTGAGCATTTCGGTGACGTTGTCGTTCGCGGGCCGGAGCGGGACGGCGGAAGAGGAGAGTTCGGATACGCCGCGGAGCAAGGTGGAGGCGGCGGCACGGGCGGCGGTGACGGTGCTGGACCAGTTGCTTTCGGATCATTCGGTGGCGCTGGAGGGGGCTAAGATCCTGGAGGCGTTCGACCGAGAATTTGTCCTGGTAGCGGTGCAGGGGTTGGGGGGGCGGGAGGCGGTGCTCTTGATCGGGCCGGCGGAGGTGACGGTGCGCGCGGCGCGGGCCGCGGTGTGCGCGGTGCTCGACGCGACGAACCGTTGGGCGGAGGCTCGGCGGCCGAGTTAGGCTGGGGGGAGTGTCCGAGCCGGGGGACCTCGCCGGCGCGGTGCGCGGGCGGGTCGGCGCCGGCTGTGCGGGCCCGGTTCGGGATCTGGCGACGCGCGGGCGGGTGGAGGGGGTCCCGGTGCGGGATGGTCGGTCTTGGCGGGCAGGGTGCAATAGCTCAGGAGTCTTCCGGAAACTCTGGAAAACGCGGCAGTGGCCCCGGTCTCTCACGCAGGACGACTTAGCGGAGACTAGCGGAATCCACAGGAGCGGAGCGTCGGGTAAGCCGTAGCGAGGCTTGCCTCCTTTCCGAGGTTGTTGTCGAGACTCGTGCAAGGAGACGCTCATGCTAGCCCTCAAGGCGATCGTGGCAGTGCTGCTGAATGTGGCGCTGCTGTCTGAAGGTTCCGACTGGCACTAGCAATTGCTGGTCGAGACCTTGGTGGCCGGGCCCACTGCCCACTTCTCTATGCGCAGACCAGAAAAGCTCCATGTGCTGGTGTTTTTCGTCGTTGCACTTGCGGCGGCGATGGTTCTGGCTGCGTTCCCAGACAGGCGCCCTTATCCGGGCGGCCTTCCCCTTGGAACATTCCTAGTTGTCGCTTTCCTCCTAGATCAGACCGGCAACCCACTTCGCGTTGAAGCGGTGGGATCGACGTCGTTTATTGTTCATATGGCGGCGGGGCTCGTCTTTGGGCCGTTTTGGGGGGCGGTTGTTGCCGGCGTCTCGACTGTGGCTACTCAGGTTGTTCGCAACCGCCCGGCGATAAAGATGGTCTTCAATGCCGGGCAACGAACTCTCTGCGTATCCCTAGGTTTGTTCGTCTACCAAGCCCTCGGTGGACAGGTGCCTCCGTCGTACCTTGGAACCAACCTCGCGTCAACCAGCCAAGACATTCAGCGAGATATAGGGCTCTTCTTCGCATTCTCCGCCACCTACTTCGCACTCAACACGGTGCTCGTGAACTGTGCGGTTGCACTCAGCTCGGGGCGTCCGTTTCGGGAAGTATGGAGTTTGAACGCTGGTGGGGTCCTGGCCTACGACATTGGTGGTAGCTCTATCGCCATCGCGTTGGCTTGGTTGTACGCGAAGGCGGAACAATTGCTGGGCCTCGGCGTAATTGGCTTCATATTGGTGCTGGCTCCTATCCTCGCCATCAGACACGTGTATGGCCTGTACCGCAAGCTTCAGAACACTGGCCGCGAGCTTCTTGATCTGATGGTTAAGGCAATTGAGGCTCGGGATCCATACACTTCGGGCCACTCGATTCGCGTAGCCACGGTTTCAAGGGCCATCGCTCACGAGCTTAGGATGCCCATGGAGCAAGTAGAAGAAGTTTACACGGCCGCCCTGCTCCACGATGTGGGCAAGATTCACGAAGAATTCGCCCCCCTGCTGCGCAAGGAAACGAAGCTAACGCCTGAGGAGACAGCACTCCTTCAGACGCATGCGGTGAAGAGCGCTGAGCTTGTTGCGATGATTTCTAGCTTTAGGGGCAACATTGAAGGATCTGTCCGGCACCATCACGAGCGGTGGGACGGAGGCGGTTACCCGGACGGCTTGGCCGGGGAGCAGATCCCGGTCGGAGCTCGGATTATCATGATGGCTGACACCGCTGACGCCATGTTGACCGACAGACCGTATCGGCGCAGGCTCCCGGTAGATGCCGTTATGGCTGAGTTTCAGAGATACCGTGGAACCCAGTTTGATCCTCGCCTTGTCGATTTGGTAGTTAACTCTGTCACTGTTCGGCGCATCATCTCGGAGCTCCAGGTTGGTGGAGATGGCGAGACCACCGACCTACAGAGAGAAGGAGGATCCCGCAAAGTAGCTCCAACCTCCCCACGGCGCTTATTGGGGGCTCGGCCCTCTTGGCCCAGGGTCAAGGCCTTCTGAGCCACCTTGTTCGGCGCGCGTTGGCACTGGCGTCGGGAACTCGGACATTGGCGTCTATGAGTTCCGATGTGGTGATGTGCAAGAAAGCGGCGGCAGGGCCGCCTAAGGCCTAGGACGTCAGACCCACTCCCTCTAGGGTTAGACGCAAGGCCTAGCACTTAGTCCGGTAGTAGTCGTGCCACTTGATGCCTTACGGGAGGCGGTAGGCGGACGAAGGTCTCCTCTAAGCTTCGGCACTCTGCTTGACTCATCTCTCCAGTACGTCTTCCAAACCAATCTGACGCTGCCAGGAGCTCAGCTCGGTCGACGAGGTCGAGGGTCTCGATTTCCGTCATCATCTGGCGAAGTCGCTCACGAACGTCCTTCTCGCTGAACAGTTCAGTACCGACAATAGCCAGCCACCGCGCGAAAGCCCCGCGGTACTGCTCGGAAAGCGGCTCGCCGTCGCCGGTAGCGATTGCGTCTGCCGCTACTCTCTTGGCTTCCTTGCAGCGCCCCAAGAGAATGAGGATGTCGGCACGGAGCAAGGCATGGGCTTGCCGGACCCAGTCCGCTGTGGCAGGAGGGGACTGGCCTATGTGCTGATGCAGCAATTCAGTCGGGCCAGGCTCCTCGCCGAGGAGGGCTTTGCTGAGACAGACGTAATAGGCTGCCTTGCAAGACGTCACGACATCAGAACTACCCGATCCCTCACGCAAGGCTAGAGAGGCCCAATGGTGCTGTTCCTTGTACCTTCCCAAGCGCCCCAGTGCCAACGCGATGTTACCCATTTGACTTGCCATGTCGTACCTGTTGCCGCGGCGCTCCGCGAGCTGAAGGGCTTTCTGCGCGGTTGTCAGGGCCTTCTCGTAATGTCCGGTGATTAGGAAAGCTGAACCCAGGTGAGCCGCTACAGCGTACCCAACCTGGCCCCAATAGCCGCGCTCGTTCAGCTGCGCTGAGATCTGCTCAAGGCGGACAATCTCGTGCGAAACTCGATCCTTGCGGCCTGCGTGGTAGGCCTGGCGAGTCCTTCCACAGCATGCTTGGGCTAGACCGGCAAGGTCCAAGTTGCTCAAGGGCAAGGATTGGACGACTTGTAGGAGCTCTGCAGACGTTGTTCGTCCACCAAGCCAAGGGGCCAAGCGGGCCAGGACGAGAGCCGCTCGCGCGCGGTCGTCCCCTGCCGCCTCGTCGCGCAGCGTTGCCACGAGCTCGTTCCTAAGTTGTGAGAGCTCGTAGGGGCTCGCTCCGGCTTGCGCCATGACGGTCGCTCTTGAGAAAAGCAGTTGGCGTGCCGCCTCCGGAGCCAAAGGAGTCACTCTCTCGAGTAAGCGGATGGCCTCGCCTGCCCGATCTTGCTCAAGATAGCTCTCGGCCAGGAGCAATGTGGCTCGCTGGAATGCTTGGCCGGTGAGTTGTCCGAGTGCCCGATCAAGGGCTCGCTCCGCTTCGAACGGGGTTCCGGCTTGAAGGGCCTCATGCGCCCCTCTCAGAAGATAGGGGATGGCCTGGGTTTCTCGGCCACTCCGCACGCAGTGCCATGCTAGCTCGAGGCCGGGGATCCATTCGCCCTCCCGCTCCGCCGTGAGCAACCGGTCCGCAATCATCCCATGCAACGCCCGACGGAGCGGCGACGGCACCTGGAGATACGCGTAGGCCCGGATCAGCTCGTTCCGGAACTCCAGCTTCCCTCCCTGGTCCCGGAGCACCCGGCGATCGGTGAGCCGCGCCAGTCCGGCCATCGCCTGGCCGAGGCTCAGGTCCGCGGACTGATACATCCGTAGATCGTTCATCCGCGAGCCCAGAATGCTCGCCAGGTTGAGCACCCCCCGTGTTTCGGGATCGAGGTCGCGGAAGGTGCGGTCGAGAAGCGCGCGATAGGTGTCCTCCTGGCCCCGGACCCCGGGCTCCACGGTCATCGCCGAGACCCCGAGCGCAAGACAATCCGACGCGTTGGCCTGCCAGTCGCGAAACAGGAGCTCCAGCACCATCGGGTTCCCCGCAGCCGCCACCACCAGCGCCCGCCGCACCGGTGGCGGAGGCGCCGGATTCAGGTCCCGGGCCAGATGATCCACCAGCTCGACGCTCTCCTCCTCGCTCAGGGGAGACAACTCCAGCGTCTCCAGACCCAGCGCCGCACGATTCTCCAGCAGGAGAGAGGCCTGCGGCGCCCGGACCAGCTCCGCCTCCCGGGCGGCAAGCACGACCATGATGCGCTGCTCCGCCACCCGGCGCATGATCAGATGCAGCACCGCCACGCTCACGTCATCCACCAGGTGGACGTCGTCTACCACCAGAATGAGGGGACACTCCTCCGCCACGGCCGTTGCCAGCTGATGAGTCGCCTCGGTGAGGAGCAGCCGCGCGGTCTCACCCTGGCTCTCCGGCGGTTGGGGCAGGTGGGCGAACCGCTGCCGGATCTCCGGCACGATGCGGCCTAGCTCGGCAAGCTGCTCGGGCGCCGTGGCGGCGGCACCGGGACGGTCCAGCAGCCCCCGGACCAGCGCGCCGATCGCCGCGTACGGGATCTGCCGCTCGACCTCGTAACAGTGGGCCCGCACCGAGACCGCCCCCTCCAGGCTCGCCGCCGTGACCAGCCGCTCCACCAGCGTTGTCTTGCCAATCCCCGATTCGCCCAGCACCAGGGCATGCCTGGGCCGCTGCTTCAGCGTGCGCTCCCAGCTCTCGTACAACCACCGGTACTCCGCCGCGCGCCCCACAAAAATCTGATTCCGCCACTGCGCCGTCTGCGACACCGGGATGGCCGGCGGATGCCCGGCTTCCCACCCCCGGCGGCGCAGCCGGTTGGCCATGTTCTCCAGCAACGGCGCGGGCTCTGCCCCCAACTCCTCCGCCAGGCGAAGCCGCCATTCCTCGAAGATCCGCAGGGCTCCGACCCGATCGCCTGCCATGGCTCGCGCCTCCATCTTGGCCCGGACGGCGTCTTCGCTGAGATCGTCCAGCGCGAGGAGGCTGTCCGCCACGACCTCGATCCGCCTGGTGCTTCCGGTCCGGCGCCAGTGGTCCATCAGGCGGATGGCGGCATCTCTGATGGCGGGAAGCCAGCGAGCCCGCTGCTGCTCACGCCAGAGCATGAAGTCAGGCGCGCCCAGAATCTCGAGGCCATCCAAAAAACCGCCCACCTCGAGCGGCAGCGTGAACTCGCCGCCCAACACCTCGCCCCGGGTGAGGCGATCGAGGTCGAGCTCGAGGTCGGGGAAGACGAAGCGCACCTCATCCCGCCCGGCCTCGAAGGCGTGGGGACCCAGTTTGCCGCGAAGTACCGAGAGGGCGGTCGCCACCGAGTCCCGGGCCTCCGACGCGCTGGCGTGCGGCCAGAGGAGATCGGCCAGGCGGTCCCGCCGGTGAGGGTGCCGCGGTTCGACCGCGAGGTAGGTGAGGAGCGCCAGGTGCTTCCGGGTGCGGAATCGGACGAGATCGCCGCCAGGACTGCGGAACTCCACAGCCCCGAGACAGCGAAGGGTGTAGGGAGGCGCCATGACGGTCTCCGGGCGCGAGGGACCCGATGCGTGGGGTCGCGGTATCAACCCAGCTTCAAACCCTTCCCCGAACCCCTCCCCCGAGTCCCTAACTTCCCCTCCCCGCCGGGTTCCGCAAGGCGGCTGTCAGGGCCGCCCGGGTCTGACTGGAAACAGAGGGGTTAGTCATGCCGGCGAAAGCCGGCATCCAGGAGCCGCAGGTTGTTTCGTGGCCCGGGAGGCGGACGGTGCCGCCTCCGGCCTGGACCCCTGCTTACGCAGGGGTGACGGGGCGTCCAGCACCTCCCCACCGGCGCGGCGGATGGTGCCCCTGCTTACGCGGGGGTAACGGGGCAAGGCGGGCCGCGCGGTGCCCCCCCTCGTCATGCCGGCGAAAGCCGGCATCCCGCCTGCCGGCTGCTTCCGGTGGTTCTGATCCCGCCTCGTGCGGGCCGGGAGGGCTGGACCCCTGCTTCCGCAGGGGTGACGGGGCCCCGAGACCTCGCGTTCGAGGCCATGCTGCCTGGCAAGAGCTTGCGACGCAGTCGAGGTCCCTTGGTAGATTGGGAGTCATGTCACGATGCGACCTTCTCCTTTCCGCCCTCGCCCTTGCCCTCGCCGCCTGCGGAGTGACCGTCTCCGGGGGCTCGTCCGACGGCGTGACACCCACGTTGCAGTTCGAGCTCGCCACCGCGGTTCATGACGAACTCGAAGCCCTCGCATCGGCACTGGTCGTGGCGGGAAGCGGTGCCCCGCCCGGCGTGAGCCTGCCTGCCGGCTGCCCCACCGTTTCTTCCACGGCCGGCGGCGACGGTGACGGAGTGCCCGACGACGCCACCCTCACCTTCGCCAGTCCGCCGTGCTCGGTGAGTGGATTCCTGGGCGGCAGCCTCACGCTGAGCGGGACCTATCGGCTCAGGGATCCAAGCGGAGGAAACTCGACCGCCTTCGACGTAGCGATGACCGATCTACGGTGGAGCTACACCGACCCGGCGGCGGTGCGGAGCTACATGGTGACCCGGACCGGGACCGTGAACCGGCTCGGGAGCTCCGACGCAGCCTCCCTCGCCGCGAGCCTCACCGCGGTGCGGAATCGCCCGAATCGAGCTGCGGCCACGATCGGCATCGTGGGCGGGCTCGGTTTCACGGCGGAGGTAGCGGGATCGCTGCGGCTCGACCAGCCGCTCCCGGCCGGCAGGTTGACCCTGGACGGCAACTGGACCTGGCGGAGGAGCACCGAAGATCTGAGCCTGACGGTGGCCACGACCGTTCCCCTCCGCTACGACCCGAGCTGCCCCGGTCCGCACCGGTTCTCCGCCGGTCGGGTTGAACTCACCGACCAGGTGCAAGGGCGGCAGGGAACGCTGGTACTGACCTGGAACGGCTGTGGCACGGACCCTGCCACGCGGTGGC
>JBBIMQ010000027.1:0-14088 GCA_037444345.1 Gemmatimonadota bacterium
CGCTCCCGTTGCTGGTGCGGATCTATCTCCGCCTGCCCTGGCGCCCCTTCGCCGGCCAGATGCTCTTCGTGGCGGAAAACCTCAAGCGCGGGCCGGGCGAGGAATGAGGCGGTCTCAGGGTTGCCCGAACGCCCCCGCCGTGAGCGCGCGAAACGCCGCTCGCCGACCCGCGAAGCCCGGCGTCTCGGCGAGATTGTGCTGCTCGAGTGAATCCCGTTCCAGGTCGAACAATTCCTCGCCGCCGTCGCCGTAGTTTCTGAGATAGCGCAGGCCCCCCGCGATCACGGCGACCAGATTGCCCCGCGCCGCGGGATACTCCAGCGGCATCCGGGGCACCTGCCTCACGGCCGACCATACGGTATCCGAGACCACTGGAGTGTCCCGCCAGAACCGGGCGAGCGAGCGGCCCGGGAACGGCGCGGCCGGCACCACCCCCGCGAGATCCAGCACCGTGCTCGGGACATCGTGGAGGGAGAGCGGGCCGTCCCACCGCCGGCCTTCCGGCACCCGGCCCGGCCAGCGCAGCACGAGCGGCACCTCGACCGAGGGCCGGTAGAGGGTGTTGCCATGGTCCCAGGCGCCGTGTTCCAGGAACTCCTCCCCGTGGTCGCTGGTGACGATGATCAGGGTCCGCTCGGACAGCCCGCGCCGGTCGAGTTCGCGGAAGAGGGCGCCCAGCTCCGCGTCGAGGTAGGCGATCGCGTTGTCGTACGCGTCAATGGCTCCCTGAATCCGCTCGGGCGGCGTGTCCGGGTCCGCCCCGGCTTCGCGCCGGAGTCGGGGGTTGAGCGGCACGCCCGGGGTGCGGAACCGCTCGGCGTAGGGAGCCGGCGGCAGATAGGGACGGTGGGCGTCGTAGTAGTTGAGGAATGCGAAAAAGGGCCGCCCCCGATGGCGGTCCACCCAGCGCAGGAATGCCGCCGAGATGTCAGGCGCGGTCTTCCGGCCGAGGTTGTCGTGCCAGCCCAGGAGCACGCGGATCGGCCGGATCCGGCTCAGCGCCCGCCCCAGCGCGGAACTCCTGGCGATCTGCCCCGGGGTGAGGGTGTAATCTTCGTAGTGGGCGAATCCTCGCCCCAGCCCCACTTCGGCGCTGCAGTAGTCCGTGTTCGCCACGAACCCGGCGGTCGCGTAGCCGGCCCCCGCCAGCACCTCGGCCAGCGTCGGAACGGTGCGCTCCAGGGGAGTCATCCAGTCGGCGGCGAGCTCCGTGGCGTCGCGCCCGGTGAAGAGCGAGGCGTGCGAGGGCAAGGTCCAGGAGGCCGTGGAGAAAGCTCGGGTGAAGACCGTGCCGCCGCGGGCCCATGCCTCGAGCTCGGGCGTGGTGGGCCGGTGGTACCCGTAGAGACTCAGATTGAGCGCCCGCACCGTGTCCAGCACGATGAGCAGCACGTTCGGCGCCCCCGCCCGCGCGGGCGGGAGGCTCGTCAGCGCGCGGTGCTCCCGCCAGGCGTCACGAGCCACGAGCGCCCCTGCCAGCGCCACCGTCAGTGCTGCGAGCCAGGGCAGGGTGCGGCGGATCAGCCGGGAGGACGCCTCGGCCCGCGCCTCCGCCACCCGTGCCAGTTGCACGCCGGCGCCCACGGAGAACAGGAGCGCGGCCAGCCGGTGCACGGCGGGAAAGTTGTACAGGACCCCCAGGGTGCCGAGGAATCCGAACCCGAAAGCCGCCAGCGCCCGGCTTCCCAGCCACGGCACGAGCCACCCGGCCGCCCACCCGGCCAGGGCGAGCAAGGAGAAGAGCACCGCGTCGAAGAGCGGCGCGGTCCAGATGGTGTGATGGCCGGCGAAGACGATCGGTTCGATCAACTGCCGCCGCAGCTCCAGCGATGCCGCATCGAGGTAGCCGCTGGCCAGACCAGCCCAGCAACCCAGCGACAGCAGTGCCGGCAGGCGGGCTCGGCCCGGGGCGCTCATCGGCGGGGGAGTGGGGGCGGGGGGCGAGGAAGGTTGGGCGAAGGGCACGCGGCCTGTCAGGCGGGGAGCACCCGGAACAGGCTGGGAATGAGTTCCGCGGTCACCCGCTCCGCCCACCGCGCCGCCACAGCCTCGCTGGTGCGCTCGTTGAGCATCACCACGATGCGAACCAGGGCTTCCTCGGTCCGGCCCCGGAGCGCGGCATCGCGCAGCAGCTCCCACTTCACCCGGTACTCGCTGGCCGCCACCCGGCCGCGGCCCTGGTACCAGTAGAACACCAGCGCGCGAGCCTCCTTGTTCTGAAGCATGTAGCGGTTGACCCGCTGCGGGCCCAGGACCGTCGGGACCTCGACCTCGGTCTGCTGGAGCGCTTCCCAGCCCGAGCCCGGCAGGCAGTTCTTCGGGCTGTGGATGGTCCGGCCCTGGGTCTGGTGGTCGTAGTAGCCCACGTAGACCGTGAACGGGGCCTCCTCGCCGTCATAGGCGCGCAGGATGTAACTGGTCATCCGGGCCACGCGAGTTTCCGCCGGGCTGAGCGTGACCGGCATCCCGGCCCGCCCTGCCAGCACCGCCGGGACCGAATCGAGCGGCAGGGCGAGCGGCATCTCCCGCTGCCGGCTCACGCCGAGGGTGAGGAGGGCGCCGAGCGAGAGCATCGCGCCCGGGATCCAGGAGAGCAGATCAGGGCGCGGCATCCGAGCTCCCGCGGTGCCAGCTCTCCACGCTCCGGACCACCCAGGTGAAACCGCCCAGAATCGCGAAGGCGACGAGAAAGAGCAGCCAACCCTCGCTCCAGTGCATGAACCCTTCCCCGAATTCGGGCGAGACGAAGTACACCAGGAACCCGGTCAGGAAGACGCGGACCGCATTGATCACCATCGCCACCGGTACCGCCAGGGACACCAGCAAGGCCCGGCCCAGCGGATGGCGCAACCAGAGTCCCCCGGACAGCACCCCGAGCGCAAGCAGTGCCGTGAGCGAGCGCAGCCCGCTGCACGCCTCGGTGACGAAGAGATCGCGGCCCGGGAGCCGGATCACGTTCCCCGACAGTACGACCGGCACGTGCCGCAGCTCGAGCAGGGCGGCGCCCCAGCTCGAGGCGCGGAGCTGGAGCGGCAGGGCGAGGGTCCCGGTCACCACGTCGGGGAGCGGGATCGAGAGCCCCAGCAGCGCCACCGGCAGCCACCAGCGTACCAGCTGCCGCCATCCCAGAAAGAACACCAGCAGGCCCGCCCCCGCGAGCACCATGGAGACCCGCATGGTGAACAGCTCGGCGGCAAGACCTGACAGATAGCGGAGCAGAACCCCGGCGGCGAGAAGCACGCTTCCCGCGGCGGGATTCGGCCGCCGCACCGGGGCCAGCCCGGCCCGCCAGCCGAGCCAAAGTGCCAGAGGGGCGAGCAAGAGCCCGTGCCCCGCGTCGGGATCGGTCCACCAGTCCCGGACCAGGGCGGCGAGCGGGCCGGCGTAGAGTGCCAGGAACCCCGCTGCCGCGAGGAGGAATGGCGCCGCCCGGCCCGGGGGCCGAGCCCACGCAGCCGCGGCCGTTACCATCCTCCTCGTCTGAACAGCACCACCGGCACGGTGCGGATCATGATCTTGAAGTCTTCCCAGAGACTCTGCCGCCGCAGGTACTCGAGGTCGAAATCGAGCTTCTTGCGTACGTCGTCGAGGTTCCGGTCGTAATGCTGATTGATCTGGGCCAGGCCCGTGATCCCAGGGCGGACCCGCTGGCGGGCCCGATACTGGGGAATGGTGGCGCGGAGCTCGGCGAAAATGCTGGGGCGCTCCGGCCGGGGTCCCACCAGGTTCATGTCTCCCTTCAGGACGTTGATCAGTTGCGGGAGCTCGTCCAGGCGGTACTGCCGCAGGAACCGGCCGATCGGGGTTACCCGGGGATCTTCCCGGGCCGCCCAGACCGGCCCGGAAAGATGCTCGGCGTTCACGCACATCGTGCGGAACTTGTAAATCGTGAACACTGCGCCCCCGAGGTCGTGGGACCGCCGGGTCACTCCGTCCGGCGCGGGCTTGCGGTTCCACCGCCGGTCGAGCCCGATCCGGGTCTGGCTGTAGAAGACCGGGCCCCGGGAAGTGAGTTTCACCGCCAGCGCGATCAGCAGGATGACCGGCGCCAGCACCACCAGCGCGAGCAACGCCAGCGACCGGTTGAGCAGACTGGAGAGCCATTCGGCCCGCGGGCGGGGCACCGGCTGGTCCTCGGTCTCCTCGACCAGGCGGAGCCAGCGCTCCCGCGAGGCTCGGACGGTTCTGGGGGTGGTCACGTGAGACATGCCGGTCCGATACTCCCCGCGACCGCGATCGCTAGAAGATCCCAAACAGCCGGCCCACGCCGTAGAGGCTGAGGATCAGCGCGGGAACGGCGGCGAAGGTCCGGACCGTGGTCCACCAGTCGCGAGTCTTGCGCTGGCCCACGATGATCTCGTCCCCCGCCCGGAGGTTGAGCTGGTCCAGCGTCGCCCCTTCGCGCACCGCGCTGGCGAATTGCGACCCGGACACCACCTCTTCCTCGTTGCGCAGCACCTTGGTGTCCTTGAGCTCGGTCGCGTTGGTGATTCCCCCCGCGCTCATCAGCGCCGCACTCACCAGCACGTCCGGGTCCAGCTGGTAGAAGCCCGGGGCCCCCACGCCGCCGGTGATGGACAGGCGAAGGAGCGGGCGGGCCTTGACCTGAGGATTGCGGACATAGCGCGCCACCTGTTGCTGGAGGTAGTCCTGAATCTCCGAGCGCAGGACGCCGTTCAGCGGGATGTCGGGCAAACCCAGGAGCGAGATCACCCGGCCCGGGCCGACGGTGAGGGTCGAGCTGGCGGCGGTATCGCCGGCCACCGAGACCACGATCTGGTCGCCAGGAAAGAAATCCCCCTCGAGCAGGCGAGCCCGGATCAGCGACGCCTCCCGGCGCTTCTGCTCCCGCAACTGCTCGCTGTAGCCGCTCGAATTGGCGATCTGTTCCGCCTCGGCCAGTGCCGCTTCCAGATTCGCCCGGGTGACGCTGGTCCCCCGCGAGGTCGGGTCAATCTCCTGGGCCGCGCCCGGGCGGGACGCCAGCATCGCTCCCAGGATCACGAGGGCCAGGACCGGCCGGAAGCATCGGGGTCGCCTCAGGGCAATCCCTCTGAGAAGTGTCATCATGGTCTCGCTGCCTTGTGCATGGTGCGTGCTAGCCTGGCGAGCCCCGGGAGCCTCCCGGCCGCCGGGAGCCCCGTGGCCTGGCACCTCGACTCGCACCCAAGGCGATTCCATCTGTAGCATCGGTGCCACATCCTGATGCTCGGGCGCCACGACCAGGAAGATCACCGCGGTAGCACGGTCCCGCGGCGTGCCCGCTGCGATGTCGCCGCACCGGCCAGACGCTCCCGACCTGCGCGGACGGGAGCGCATTGCTCGGGAAGCCCAAGCGCCTTATTGTGTTACCCGGCATCCGTCCGGCCTGCTTGCCCCGGCCGCTGGCGGGCGCGGGAAGTGCTCCTCAGGATTCGCATCGCCACCCTTTCGACGCCGGAGTGCCTGCGGCACTCCGGATGAAGCTGGAGCGGCCCGTTGCCACTGAGCCGGTATGAGCGATTCGGAAAAGTCTAGCCGCCCCCCGCTGGTGCTGATCGCCAACGACCAGGAGTGGTCCGCCCGGTCGCTGGAAAGTATCCTGGCTCCCAACGGCTATGCGGTGCTGCGCGCGTATACCGGGCAGCAGGCGCTGGAGCGGGCGAGGGCGGCCCGCCCCGACCTCGTCATTCTTGACGCGCAGATGCCCGACATCACGGGCATAGAGGTCTGCCGGCTGCTCCGCGCCGACCGCCAGATGAGCGCCACCACGCCGATCATCATCACGACGGCAGGCCCCTCAGGCCGGGCCCAGCGGCTCGAGGCCTACCGGGCCGGGGCCTGGGAGCTCCTGGGCCAGCCGCTGGACGGAGAAAGCCTCCTGCTCAAGCTGACGACCTTCCTGGCCTCGAAACTCGAGGCGGATCGCTATCGCGAGGAGACCCTGCTGGACCACATCTCCGGGCTCTACAACATGCGCGGTCTCTCGCGGCGGGCCCGGGAGATCGGGTCGGAAGCCTACCGGCTGCGCCAGCCGCTCGCCTGCATCGTCTTCACCCCAGCCGAGCCGGATGTCCCGGAGGGGTCGCCGGCCTTCGACGAGGTGGCCGAGCGGGTGGGCCGGGTGCTCCGGGCCCAGGGGCGCGCGGGGGATGCCATCGGCCGTCTCGGGGAGCGGGAGTTCGGCGTCATCGCCCCCGGGACGCCGGAAAGCGGGGTGCCGCGGCTGGTGGATCGGTTCGAACGGGTGCTCGCCTCGAGCAACGGGGCCGCGCACGCCCCGCTTCGGCTGCAGGCCGGCTACTGCGCAGTCGCCGATTTCGCCGTGTCACCGGTGGACGCGGTGGAGATGCTCCTGCGGGCGACCTCGGCGCTCCGCCAGCTCCGGCAAGCCGCCTCGCCGGAACGGCTGCTGGCCTTCCAGCACGCCGACTCGCTCAACTCGCTGTCGGGCTCGGCCTAGCGCCGAGCCGCCGCCGCCCGCGCTCTGGCCGCCGACGGCCTCGCCGAGGGATCCGCGAGTGCTCGCCCCTGGCGTGGAGCTCGTCCCCGCTCTCCCCGGACTCGCCTGACCGGCGACTCGCCGTTCCGCTCGGCTAGCTCCGCCCATCGGCGGCCTGGCCCGTCTCCCCGGCGGATCCCACCAGTCGGGACGGGTCCGGCTCGTCCTCGGAGGCGTAGGCGTAGAGGTAGGTGTAGTAGCGGTACACCCCGTCCGGCTGAATCTCGTTCAAGACCGCTCCGAGCACCCTGACCGGCAGGCGGTCCAGCAACCGGAGCTTGGCTTCGGCCATCTGGCGATCGGTCTCGCCAGTGCGGAACACGATCATCATGTGCCCGGTCACCGTGCCCAGCACGAACGGGTCAATGCCCGCGCTGAGCGGCGGGCTGTCCATGATGATCACGTTGTAGCGGGACTTCATCTCCCCCATGAGCTCTGCCATCGCGGTCGAGCCCAGAAGCTCGGGCCCGTGCTGCCGACGCGTGCCGCACGGAATCAGGGTGAGCCCGCGCTGGTTGGTGGGGCGGAGGATGTCGGGGAGCCGCGCTTCGCCGGTCAGGAAGTCCAGCAGCCCCGGCCGCCGATCCAGCGCAAACATCCGGTGCAACTCGCCGCGGCGGATATCGCCGTCTACCAGGAGCGTCTTGTACCCGGCCTCGGCGAACGAGACGGCCAGATTGGACGAGACCAGCGACTTCCCGTCGCCGGGCCCCGCGCTCGACACGGTGACCAGGATCGGGCCGGCCGCCCCGTAGGAGTGGGCCAGGTTGAGCCGCACCGTCCGGAACGCCTCCACCACCTGCGCCGCCTGCTCGGCCGGGAGTTCACCCGAGCGGGTCCGGCGGATGGCGGGGATCGCGCCGAGGATCGGCAGCCCGAGTTCCTGGGTCACCTGTTCCGGATACCGGAACCGGCGGTCGAGCTGGTCCAGGAGCAGCGCCAGCGCCAGCCCCGCGCCCAGACTCGCCAGGAACGCCATGGCGATGATCTTGGGCGCCGTGTTGCTGGTGGGCCGCTGCGGGGCGGTGGCCTGGTCCAGGATCCGCACGTCGGGGATGGCGCTCAGCTCCTCCAGCTTGGCCTGCTGCTGGCGGGTCTGCAACGTCTTGTAGAGGTCCTCCGCGGACTGGTATTCCCGCTGGAGCCGCATTTCCGTGATGGTGACCTCGGGGATCTCCCGCAATTCGGTGCCGGTCTGCCGGATCCGCGCCTCGAGGTCCGCCTCCTGGGACTTGAGCTGCTGGACCAGGGCCTGGCCGAGGTCCGGGATGGTCTTCGACTTGAGCTCCTCGATGCGCTCCCGGGCCTGCCGGACCAGCGGATGTTCCTCGGTGTAGCGGGCGAGGAGGGCCCGCAATCCGGCCTCCTCCTTGGTCAGGTCGCTCAGAGCCTGAACCAGCGCAGGAGCGGTCCGCGAGGAGGGAATCAGCTGGAAGGCGTCCACCGTCAGGTCGCCAGCGCGACTGCGGGCCAGCACCGCCTCGAGCTGCTGCCGGTCCTGGCGGATGGTCTCGAGCGTGATCTTCTGGGAGAAGTACGTACTCGTGGCCGCTCCCTGCGTCTGCATCAGCCCGGGATTGATCGGCAGCGCCCCGGTGCGGGGCTGGGTGATGGTATTGATCTGGAAGCTCTTCAGCCGATCCGACGCCTCCTTCAGATTCTCGTACGCCACGGCCACCTGGGAGTCCAGCGCGATCCGCAGCTCGGTGAGCTTGCTGCGCTTGAGATCCGCCGCGACGTCAATGAACTGCTCGGTGATCGCGTTGAGAGTCGTGGCCAGCGTCTTGGGATCCGAGCCCCGGAGCGTGACAGGAAGAAAGTTACCCTCGTCAGGCATCCGCGCTGAGAGCCGACTCACGATATCGTTCGACACTTCGCGCGGGTTGACCAGCTTGAACCGCAGTTCCCGGTCGGGCCGGAGCTCCTCCGCCGTGGGGGCCCAGCGCCAGCCCAGGCCGCGCCCGATCGAGTCCCCCGCCACCCCCTGCTCGATCAGCCCCCCGCCGCGCTCCAGCCTCCAGCGCCGCCCGCCCTCGGAAACTCGCAGCACGTAGTCGCCGGTTTCGAACCGGTCGGCGATGCTGAAGCCCGCCAGGGCGGTGGAGTCGGCGGGGTCGCGGAGCGAGATGTACAGCTTGCGCTGGAGCACGACGGGGTCCAACACCACGTAGGACCGGAGCAGGTCCACCCAGGCGTTGTCCTGCAGCAGCTCGGCGGGCCGGAGGGGTCCGCCCCCCCGGCTCTGCTCCACCCAGATCGTGGCCCTGGCGACGTACTCCGGCTCGATGAACCGGGTCGCCACCACCCCGCCCGCAGTCCCCAGCAGCGTGAGCAGGACGATCAGCCAGCGGTAGCGCTTGATCGCCGAGAGATAGCGGCTCCAGTTGATCCCGGGCTCCTCCTCCCGGAAGGCGGCGGGGCCCGGGCCGTCGCCGCCGGCCAGGTGGGGAACCACGTCGTGGCCCGGCGCGAACGCCTCGGCGCCGGAAAGGATCGCGGGGACTTTGCCAGTCATGGCCCTTGCACTCCGCTGTCAGCGCACCGGTCGGCATCCGTCAACATCGGGGTAAGCTACAGCAAGGTCGGTACCGGCGCGACGCGGCCGGTTCCGGCCAGCCTGCTGGCCGGAGCCTGCGGGCGGACTTGCGCAACGCGGGGATCCGACCCTTATTGTTGCGGCGGCGCGACACTGTGGAGGCAGGGGCGCATCTCAAAGCCCTAAGCGCCACAGCGGGGTGACTCACCGCCGCCATAGAGTGTGGTATCAAACCTGCGCTGTAGAATCGGGTCCCCGGACCCGGGCCGTTTCTCGCCGGGTCGCCTGTTCGGTGTCTCACGGGAGTCTGGTATGGGTTCGTCGCTCGCACGCTCCACCCGTCAAGGCGAGGGCAGCGGCCCGGACGTGGGCAGTCGCGATCCGCTGTCCATCCCGGCGGAGGTCAAGGCCAGCATCCGGATCCTGATCGTGGACGATGAGCGCACGCTGCGAGAAAGCTGTGCCAGCGTGCTCCAGATGGACGGCTACAACGTCACGCTGATCGGGCGCGGGGAGGAGGCGCTGGAGACGGTTCGCCGGCGGAAGTTCGACATCATCCTGGTGGACCTCTACATGTCGCAGTGCTCGGGGATGGATATCCTCCGGGCGGCGCTCGAGTTCAATCGCGACACCATCGTGGTGGCCATGACGGGCAACCCGAGTGTCACGAGCAGCATCGAGGCGCTCCGGGCGGGAGCCTGGGATTATCTGCCCAAGCCGTTCTCTGCCACCCACCTCCAGGTGCTGATCGGCCGCGCTTCCCACGCGGTCATGGTGGCGCGGGAAACCCGCGACCTCAAGCAGCAGCTGGCCAAGCAGGGGGGGCACAGCGACAAGATCACGCTGATCGGGATCTCGCCCCTGTTCCGCAAGGCGGTGGAGCTGGCTCGCAAGGTGGCCGCCACCGATGCCTCGGTCTTCATCAGCGGCGAGAGCGGGACCGGGAAGGAGGTCATCGCGCAGTTCATCCACCAGCACAGCCGGCGCTCGAGCCGAGCGATGGTGGCCATCAACTGCGCCGCGCTCCCCGAGCCGCTCCTCGAATCGGAGATGTTCGGGCATCGCAAGGGGGCCTTCACCGGGGCCGACCGCGACAAGCCCGGCCTGCTGGAGACGGCCAACGGGGGCACCCTGTTCCTGGACGAGCTCACCGAGATGTCGCAGCCGCTCCAGGCCAAGCTCCTGCGGGTGATCCAGGACGGTGTGGTGCGGCGGGTGGGCAGCGAGACCCAGGACGCCGTGGTGGACGTACGCTACATCGCGGCCACCAACCGCGACCCCCAGGAGGCCGTCAACCAGGGGTTGCTGCGGGGAGACCTCTTCTATCGGCTGCGGGTGGTGCCGATCAAGCTGCCCCCGCTCCGCAAGCGGCTGGAGGACATTCCCCTCCTGGCCAACCATTTCCTGACCTACTACTGGCAGCGGCACCGCCAGATGGCGGATCGCCTGCCGCGGCTCTCCGAAGCGAGCATCGCGTTTCTCCGCTCCCGCCCCTGGCGCGGCAACGTGCGCGAACTCCAGAACGTGATCGAGCACGTGGCGGTGCTGGCCGAGCCGGATCAGACCATCCAGCCGAACGACATTCCGCTGTACGAGGACACGGCCGATCACGCCGCCGATGGGATGCTCGCCACCCCGGTGCTGGACGAAGCCTACCATCTGGCGAAGGACCGGGTCGTGGCGCAATTCGAGAAGGAGTACCTGGCCCGGCTCATCGCCCGGGCCGGCGGGAACATGTCCAAGGCGGCGCGGCTCGCCAACATTGACCGGACGACCCTCTACCGCCTGATGGACAAGCACGACTTTCACCGGGACCAGTTGTCAGGGACCCCTGAGTGACCGAGCGTTCCGCCACCCCTCCCGAAGCCGAGGGGGCCGGGTGCGGCGAGCTGCTCGACCACCTTCACCAGGCGCTCAAGGACGTCGAGGCCGGCTGGCAACAGGTGGTCGAGGACAGCCCGTCCCAGGACGAGGTTCGCGGCCACCTGGCGATCCTCGGTGAGGCGATCCGGGCAGCCACCGCGCGGGAGGCGCTACCAGCCGAGCTGCCGCGCACCGTGCTGGGCCGCCGCCTGCTGGAGCTGGTGCGGCGTGCCCTGCTCGACCGGCTCCAGGCCCTCGAGATCGCCACGGACCAGCGGCAACTGCTCTGCCTGCTCCAGGCCATCGAGACGGTGCATCAGGCCCTGGAGCCCGACTGGGCCCGGCACTTTGCCGAGCGCCTGTCTGGCCCCGACGGCATGGAACTCGTCGTCGAGGTGGCCCATGATCTCCGCTCCCCGCTTACCTCGATCCTCTTCCTGGCGGAGACCCTGCAGCGGGGCCGGAGCGGCCCCATCAATGCGGTACAGGAGCGGCAGCTCGGCCTGATCTACATCGCCGCTTTCGGACTCTCCTCGCTGGCCAGCGATGTGATCGAGCTCGCCCGCGGTGGAGACCGGCTGGTGGACCTCGATCCGCTTCCCTTCTCGATCGCCGACATCTTCGAATCGGTGCGCGATATCGTGCAGCCCATCGCGGAAGAAAAGGGGCTGGAGGTGAAACTGCGGACGCCGGAGCGCGACTTCCGGATCGGCCATCCGGTGGCCCTCTCGCGCGTGCTCCTCAACCTCACCACCAACGCCCTCAAGTTCACCTCCGAAGGCCTGGTCGAGGTGAGCGGCGTCGAGGTGGACGGGACCCGGGTGCAGTTCGCGGTGCGCGACACCGGCCGGGGCATTCCGCCCCAGGCCATGCTCACCCTCTTCGAGCCCTTCCGCCGCCGCCAGAAACAGGGCGAGTACGCCTTTTCCGGAGCCGGGCTCGGCCTGTCCATCTGCCGCAAGCTGGTCGAGGCGATGCATTCCACCCTCCAGGTCGAAACAGCGCCGGACTACGGCACCCGCTTCTACTTCGAGCTGGACCTGCCGCTGGCCTCCGAGCCGTCATGACCACGCTGCTGCATGTGGTCGGTGCCAGACCCAACTTCATGAAGGTGGCCCCCGTCCTGCGCGCCCTGCGCAGGTACCCTCGCTGCGCCCAGGTCCTGGTCCATACCGGCCAGCATTACGATCCCGCCCTGAACGACACCATCTTCGCCGACCTCGAACTCCCCGCGCCGGACGAGAACCTCGGGGTGGGCTCGGCCTCGCACGCGGTGCAGACCGCGCAGATCATGCTCCGGTTCGAGCCGGTGCTTGAGCGCTACGCGCCGGACTGGGTCATGGTCTATGGCGACGTCAACTCCACCGTGGCCTGCGCCCTGGTGGCCGCCAAGCGGGGCGTCAGGGTCGCCCACGTCGAGGCCGGCCTGCGCAGCCGGGACCGCTCGATGCCGGAGGAGCTCAACCGCCTGCTCACCGACCAGCTCGCCGATCTCTGCCTCACCCCGAGCCGCGACGCCGACCGGAACCTGCTGGCCGAGGGAATCGAGCCCGCCCGGATCCGTTTTGTCGGGAACGTGATGGTGGATACGCTGCTCCACCTGCGCGAACGGGCCCGGGCGCTGGCCGCCCCCCGGGTCCACGGTGTCGCGGGGCAGCCGTACGCCTTCGTCACGTTCCACCGGCCCTCGAACGTGGACGACCCCGGCACCCTCCGCGAGATCCTGGGCGCGCTGGACGAGCTGGCTGCCCAGATGCCGGTGCTCTTCCCCATCCATCCGCGAACCCGCCGCCGGATCGAGGAGTTCGGCCTCCTTGCCCTGGCCCGGCGGCTCACGTTGCTGGAGCCGGTGGGATACCTGGAGGCCATCTCGCTGGTGGAAGCGGCCACCCTGGTGCTGACCGATTCGGGCGGCCTGCAAGAGGAAACCACCGTGCTCGGGGTCCCCTGTCTTACGGCCAGGCCCAATACCGAGCGGCCGGTAACCCTGACGGAGGGGACCAATCGCCTGGTGGCCTCCACCCGCGCCGCCATCGGTGCTGCGGTCGCCGAGGTCCTGGGCCGGGCACGGAACGGGGGGTACCGCCCCGGGCGGCCTGAGGGCTGGGACGGGCATGCCGCGGAGCGGATCGCCGCCCTGCTGGCTCAAGCGTAACACCTACCGAGGGTTGCACCTCCCCCCTACATTAGTGACCCGAGGGCCGGCCCGAAGCAAACCCGACTCGCGCGGGTGCGGCCGGCCAGACGGCTCCTCGACCCTGGTTCCGAGCTGGAATCCCGCCAGCGCCCCGAGACCCGGCGGGACGGTCGGCCCCCAGAGGGTGGAGGTGCCAGGACCCTCGAGGGAGCGGCAGGCCAGCGCGTCCGCCAGCCCGCCGAGTCCCCGGGACAACCATGACGGGACCTCGTCCCGGCGGCGCCGCCGTCTTCCCGACACCGGGTCCGGGAAGACGGGCGCGAGCCGTGGGGCGGGGCCCGGAACCAGGTACCCTGTGACCACACCGCATCACCGCCATCCCCGGGCCGGCGAGCCGCCGGTCCACGCACCCAACGCCGCCCTTCTGATTGACTTCGACAACGTCACGCTCGGCATCCGCTCCGATCTGGCCAAAGAGCTCAAGACGCTCCTGTCCAGCGATATCATCAAGGGGAAGGTGGCCGTCTCCCGGGCCTACGCCGACTGGCGCCGCTACCAGCAATACGTGGTCCCCCTGACCGAGGCCTCGATTGACCTGATTTTCGCGCCAGCCGTGGGCACCGCCAAGAAGAACGCCACCGACATCCGGCTGGCGGTGGATGCCATCGAGCTGGTGTTCACCCGCCCCGAGATCGGAACCTTCATCCTGCTCTCGGGGGACAGCGACTTCTCGACCCTCGTCATCAAGCTCAAGGAGTACGGCAAGTACGTCATCGGGGTGGGCATCCGGGAATCGGCCAGCGACCTGCTGATCCAGAACTGCGACGAGTACTACTCCTACAGCGACCTCGCCGGGCTCACCCGCGAGACCGAGGTGAGCTCGGTCCAGCGAGATCCGTGGCAACTGGTCCGCGAGGCGGTGGAGACGATGGCGCGCAACCGCGACGTGATGCGGTCCGACCGCCTCAAGCAGGTCATGCAGCAGCTCGACCCCAACTTCGACGAGAAGAACGCCGGCTTCAACCGGTTCAGCAAGTTCGTGCTGGAGGCGGGACATCGCGGGCTCATCAA
>JBBIMQ010000028.1:0-1808 GCA_037444345.1 Gemmatimonadota bacterium
GAACGGCCCGAAGATCGGCCGGTGTGCGTCGAGGAGGGGGGTGACGACGGCGTTCACCTCCCAGGGACCCAGCTTGAGGCCGGCCCGGGCGCTGACGACGAAATACCCGTTCAGGGGCCTGGTCTCATTGGCCTCGTCGCCCCGGAGCCACTGCTTGCCCACGTATCTCGCGTCGAGCCCGAGGTCCAGTTCGGGGGTGAGGTCCACCAGCCCGCCAAGCTTCACCTGGTGCTCGGGGACCAGCGGCAGCCGATCGCCCGGCTCCACGTCGTTCTCCCCCGCCAGCGGGCTCCCGGCAAAGGCGTCGTCGGCCCGCAGGCTGAAGATCTCCGCGCTGGTGCGATAGGTGGCGCTGGTCCAGGCGTAGTTGGCGTAGAACGACAGGCCCGCGCGGGGGTACCACTGCAGTGCGAGCTCGACCCCCTCCCGCCGGGTGTTACCGATGTTGGCGAAATAGCCCTCGATGACCGCGTCCTCCGACTGGATGAATCCGATGTCGTCCCGCACCTCGGTGCGGTAGAGCGACAGGTTGAGCGCCGCGTGGCTCGTGAGCCAGCGCCCGCCCGCCTCGTAGGTCGTGGCGACGACCGGGTCGAGCGGAGGGTCGTCGCCCAGGGCGAAGGGGAGCGGGCAGGCCGCGAGCGAGTCGGCGCAGGCAAGTTCCAGGATAGCCGGGGCCCGGAAACTCTGCCCCACCGACGCGAAGGCTCCGAAACCTCCGCCCAGCTCGACGCTGACACCGCCGCGCGGGCTCAGTCGGCTGAAGGTGCTGGTCGTGTACGCCGCGGGGTCGAGGAGGTCGCGGAACGGGACGCGGATGTAGTCGAGACGGGCCCCGCCCGAGAAGGTCCAGCGACCGCGCTGGAGCTCGGCGAGCAGGTAGCCCGCGACGTCACCGCCCGGACTCTTGACGTCGGTGGTGAGGGTCCGATCGGAGGGATCGGCCGGGTCTTCCTCGAACAGCCGGATGTGCACCCGGTGCACCGCCGCGTCCACCCCGAGCCGAAGCGAGGTCCTGCCACGGTCGCTGGGCCGGCTCCAGCGCCAGTCCAGCGAGGCACCGACGGTCCGGTTCCGGGTGAAGCTGCGGACGTTGTCGTCCGGCGCTTGATTGACGTTGAACCGCTCGGCGTTGCTGCGCCGGTGGTAGAGCGTGGCCCCGAGCCGCCCCGGTCCCAGGGGCAGGTACCCGCTGCCCGCGAACTGAAGGAGGTCGAGATCCTCGAAGTCGCCCCGGGTGAAGTTGCGCCGCGGGTTCACGTCGAAGAGGCTTTCCGGCAGCGATCCCGCGGTCTCGGCACGGGAGGACGCCCCGAACGCCTGGATCCGGAGCCCGCCCCTGCGCCCGGTCTTCCCGAGGTTCAAGAACCCGTTGTAGTTTCGCGACGCGGTGGCCTCCCGCCATCCTCGCTCCCGCTCGTACCCGCCGGCGAGGTAGTAGTCGAGTCCCCGGCGGGTCCGCCCGGTCAGACTTCCTTCGCCGGCCCAGGTGTCGAACGACCCGCCGGACGCCTCCAGCTCCCCGTGGAGAGGGCCGCTCCCGCGGGTGGTGATCAGATTGATGGCGCCCCCCAGCGAATTCGGTCCGAGCAGCGAGCCCGTACCGCTCATGAGCTCGATGCGTCGGACGTGTTCCATCGGCAGCAGGTCGAAGTTGACCTCGGCGGCATCGGGCTCGTTCTGGCGGACTCCGTCGAGGAACACCGACACTCCGGGCGGCAACCCGACCACGGGCCCCACGTTGAAGCCGCGGGTGGAAAGGTTGAGCTTGGCGGGCGAGCCAAGGTCGTCATAGAGCGAGATCCCGG
>JBBIMQ010000028.1:1818-13877 GCA_037444345.1 Gemmatimonadota bacterium
CCTCAGAGCCGGGCGACTTGGGCGACTCCATTACCTGTACTCCAACCGCGTCAACCTTGGGCGGATCCGCCGTGATGAAAACATTCTCTGGAGCTTCGCCCCGCACGACGTCTCGATTATCCTACGGCTCGTCGGTGAGGAGCCGCGGCTCCCAGGCGTCAATCTCCCGGCCCGTCACCGTGGCGATGCGTGCCGGGACCCCGGAGCCCACCCCGGGACCGGCGGTGGGAACGATGGATCCCACCACCTCGATCTCCTCCAGCTCGACGGCGGAGTCGGCCCGGGTGCCGTCGGGTTGCTGGGCCAGCGCGGGACTCGCTGCGAGGGCAGCGAGAAGCAGACCGAGAAGGAGTCGCGGGACGAGAGGCGCGGCTCGCGGAACGCGTCGTTTCAGGTGCATCGCATCAGGTTCATCGCAGCAGCGCTGCCGCCGCCGCCGAGGGGTCCTGCTCGTAGATCACGGCGAGGGCGATCTGGTCCGGAGGTCGGGCGACGACGACCAGCGCGTCGTCGGCCTCGCCTCCGCCGTCGTAATCCAGGCAGCAGTATTCCGCGGTGTGCACGTCCGCCAGGTGGCGCCACTGGACCACCGGGTGCGACCGCCGATCGAACCGGATGGCATCCGGTCCGGTGAAGCTCCGGCTCCCGTCGCGGTCCTCGTAAATGGCCAGGCGTTCCACCTGCTCGTGGGGACCGGCCACGACCAGAAGCCCGTCGTCGGGCTCCCCGCCCAGATCGAAGTCCTCGCAGCAATGGTCAATGACGACGCGGGGCGCCTGCGAGAAGAAGCGCAGGGCGAGCCCGCCGCTCACTCCGATTGCGGCGAGGACCGCGCTCAGGCCCAGGATCCGGCGCGGGCGGCCCGTGCGGGACGGCCCCTGGCCCTCGCCCCGCCGCCACCGGCCCGCGATCTCCGCCCCCAGCGAGGCCCGGGGTTCGAACCGGACCCCGCGGAGCGCGCGGTCAAGCTCGTGGATCCGCGGGTCGCGCTCCTCCTTCATGGCGCACCGTCGAGCAGGGCCCGCAACCGACCCAGGGCCCGCCAGAGTCGAGTCCGCACCGCCGACTCGCGGAGCCCCAGGATCGCCGCCACCTGGGCCGTGTCGAGCTCGCTGCCGTAGCGCAGGCTGATGATCTCGCGATCGCGCTCGGGAAGCTCCGCCACGGCCGCCAGGAGCCGTGCCACCTCCTCCTCTCGTATCAGTCGCTCCTCGGGCGACAGGGCCTCCGCCACGAGGTCCCGCATCGCCCCGATCGGGACGTAGCTCCGGAGCCGAGCTCGCCGGAGGTGGTCCCGGAGCGCGTTCCGCGCGATCCGGAGAATCCAGACCTTGGCGCTTCCCCGCTCGCCGTCGAATCGCTCCGCCGCCCGGAACACCTTGAAGAACGTCTCCGCCGTCACATCCTCCGCGGCATCGGGCGAGGCAAGATGGAACCGGACGTAGTTGTAGACCGTCCCGCCGTACCGGGCGTACCACCCGGCGACGGCCTCGGCGTCCGCCGCAGCCGGCCCGGCCGGCCCGGCCGCGACAGGGGGGGCTCCGCCGGCCGCGCTGGCCGGACTGAAAGGCTTGAGAATGGGCTCGGGGATGAGTGTAGACATATACGCAGGAAGGGCGATCCTGTCACCGGCGGGACGGAGGAGCCGGCCGGGCCCCGGAGGCATCGGTCGCTTCGAGACCGCCGGTCGCCGGTCAGAGTCCCCTCTTCGAGGCGTGTTGCCGTGGGCGTCCTCGCCGCCGGCCCCCGCCCCCCCCTGCTGCCCCGGCTAGAACGCGCTCAGGCCCGTGATGGCCTCTCCGAGGATCAGCGTGTGCATGTCGTGGGTGCCTTCGTAGGTGTAGACCGATTCCAGATTGGCCAGATGGCGCATCGAGTGGTATTCGGCGAGGATCCCGTTGGCCCCCAGCAAGCGGCGAGCCTCGCGGGCGCACTCGCAGGCCATGTGCACGTTGTTGCGCTTGGCGAGCGAGACCTGTTGGGGGGTCATGGCGCCGGCGTCCTTGAGGCGGCCGAGCTGGAGCGCCAGGAGCTGGGCCTTGGTGATCTCGGTCAGCATGTCCGCCAGGCGGGCCTGCTGGAGCTGGGTCTGGCCGATGGGTCGGCCGAACATGACGCGGGTTCTGGCGTAGCGGACGGCCTCGTCATAGCAGGCCATGGCGGCACCGATCGCTCCCCAGGCGATGCCGTAGCGGGCCTGGGTCAGACAGAGAAGCGGGCTTTTCAGGCCTGCGGAGGCCGGCAGCAGGGCGTCCTTGGGAAGCTTCACGTCGGCCAGGTGCAGCTCGCTCGTGTCCGAGGCGCGGAGCGAGAGTTTCCCCTGCTGGTCGCGGGCGGTGAAGCCGGGGGTATCGGTGGGGACGATGAAGCCGCGGATGGAACCCGGGTCCTCGAGCCGGCCGACCTTGGCCCAGATGATCGCCACCTGGGCGAGCGATCCGTTGGTGATCCACATCTTGGTCCCGTTCAGCACCCAGCCGTCGCGGGTCTCGCGGGCGGTCGTGGTCATGCCGGCCGGGTTGGAGCCGTAGTCGGGCTCGGTGAGCCCGAAGCAGCCGATCACCGCACCCCGCGCCAGCTCGGGGAGCCACTTCCGCTTCTGTTCCTCGCTACCGAAGGCGTGAATCGGGTACATCACCAGCGCCCCCTGCACCGAGGCGAACGAGCGGATGGCGCTGTCGCCCCGTTCCAGCTCCTGCATGATGAGCCCGTAGGCGACATTGTTGAGTCCGGCGCAGCCGTACTCCTCCGGAAGGTTCGCTCCCAGGACACCGAGCTCGGCGAGCCCTGGAACGAGCTCGCGGGGGAAGCGGCCCTCGAGGTAGCAGGACGCGATGATCGGCAGCACGTTGGCGTCCACCCAGGCGCGGATCGTGTCGCGGATGGCACGCTCTTCGGGGCTGAGCAAGGAGTCGAGCTGGTAGAAATCGGGGGCGGTGAAGGGCATGGGGGACAATATAGGGCGGCGGCGCACCGGGCCCGAGAGTGGCGGCCTCCGGCTACCGCTTCACCGCTCGCGGCGCGATGCCCAGTTCCCGCGCCTTGCGGCGGAACTCGGCCCCGTGGTCCACCGGCCGGCCGGTTTCCGCCTGCCACTGGTGCACCATCTCGTGCAGCAGGGTCTCGACCACCTCGCGCCCCGGGGCGCGGAGCAGGTGCCGGCGGCTCAGTGCGATCCAGCTCGCCCGACCACGTGTCCGGTCCAGCCGGATCTCGCCCAGGCGGCTCCGCATGCGGCCCGAGAGGCGGATGGGAATGGGCGAAAGCAATCCGGCGAAGTGCCGGGCGTTGAGCGCCGCGTGAAGCTTGCGGAGCCGGTCCAGGACGATGCGGTCCCCGGGGCGTTCCCGCTCGGCCCGAGGGCCGCGGAGCCGGAGCGAGGGCGCGTACTGCTCGACCGGAAAGCTCAGGAACTCGCGCCGGGCCTCGAGCCGGATTGCCCGACGCACGCCGGGGGTCAGGAACCGCACGATGGCGGCGAGCACCTGGTCCGGTGCCCAGGCATAGCCCTCGTGGAGCCGAAGCATGCGCCCGGGCACCCAGGACAGCATCACGGTGGCGTTGCGGTGGGTCTCGATCCGTTCGACCCGCGGCAGCCCGAGGGCGCGCAGCCGGCCGGCCAGCGAGTCCGGGCCGGTCTCCCGGCCGTTACCGTCCGGCGACCACAGGCCGAGCTGCACGCCATCTCCCGAAGATCGCCCGGGCGCCCGGGCGGAAGAGCCGCTGCCAGACATCGTAGACCTGGTGCTGGATCTCGATTCGCTGATCGTCAATCCGCACCAGGTTGAACGCCGAAGGCCGTCCTCCCCGGGTCCGGATCGAGTGGGTTCCGGCGGTGCTCACCACCACTTTCCCCTGGATGTCTCCGGCCCCCTCGGTGTGGTCGTGGCCGCAGAGCACGAGATCCAGGTCGAGCCCGGCCAGCCGTTTCAGCGCGAGGCGGGGGCGGGCCAGGCCCCAGCGCTCGGAGATCACGCCGGGGAGCACGTTGTGGTGGAGCACCAGGACCCGCACCTTGTCGCTCGGAACCTGAGCCAGGACGGCGCGGACCCGTCGCACTTCGGAGCGGGGTAGATGGCCCTTGACGGTGAGATCTTTTAGGTTCCAGGTCAGCGATCCCCAGGCGAGTCCGTAGGAGGTGAGCGCGCTCACGATCACCACCCGGGCAAGTTCCAGGGTCGGGGTCAGGTCCTCTCCGAAGTGCATCCGGTACTTTCGGTACTTGGGCCGCTGCCCGAAGAGCCCCAGCGGGCTCCGCCACCACTGGACGTCGTGGTTGCCTGGGATCACCAAGGTGGGAGCCACCCGCCCGAGGCCGTCCAGGAAGCGCCGGGCGGCCTGGAACTCGCCGTAACGGGCTCGCTGGGCCAGGTCGCCCGACACGACGATCGCGTCGGGGTGAAGCGGGGGAATCGCCTCCTCCAGAACGGCGATCTGCGGCAGGTCGCATTTCCCGCCGAAATGGATGTCGGAGAGGTGGGCGATGACCGTCTCGTTCACCAGACGACCCGCACCCGATAGGTGAGCGTGGCGCCGTCCCGCGGCGGGACCGCGACCCGGAATCGGGTCCGGGTGCTGGAGAGCTTCTCCGGCTTCACATTCGAACTGACGACCGACCATTCGCCTCCCCGCTCCTCGATCACGTCAATGGCGACCCGGGCGTCGCCCGCGTTGCGAAGGGTGACACGGTAATCGGCGGTGGCGACGGTTCTCCACGGGCCGGCTGCCACGCTGTCGCGCCGGGTGGTGTACGAGGTCTGCACCCGCTTCGCGGTGAGGTCGAAGGCGATCCCCGCCGGGATCCTGAGCGCTTCCCCCGCCGGGGTGTGGTCCATCGCGCTCTCGCCCACCAGCTGGAGCCGCCCCGCGCTGTCGGCCTCGAACAACCGGACCGTGCCCCCCGGCAGCGGGCGATCTCCGAAGTCGGTTTTGCGGGCACGCTGCAGGGTGTAAGTGACGCGGACCGGGAGCTCGATCTCGCCTCCCTCGGGCGGGAGCGCGCCCCAGTACGGAATCTGTCCCCGGGCCTCGAAGGTCTTGGTGTATCGGACGGAGGCCGGTTCGAACAGCGCGGCCGTGATGGTCACGCCAGGCTCGAAGGAGATCCGCCCGGGAAGCGTGTAGAGGTGGAACTCGCCCACCTTCTGTTCGGTCACCCTGGCAGCCTCCTCGCGCGCCATCGCGGCCATCGGCATCGGCCGGCCCTCGGTGGGGGCCTGTGGGCCGCTGACCTCGCCGGCAAGAAGCTGCACTTCCGCGTCGGCCAGGCGGAGCCTTCCGGCGGTCACCACGGCCTGCCCCATGACCCTGGCAGCCTCCGGCCCCAGCACCACCTGGTATCCGGCCCGCCAGTTGGCACCGCCGGTGAACCAGGCCAGCTTGAGCTCCTTGCGCGGGGCGCCGCTCACGACATCGAGCCGCACCTCGGGGTCAATGATCACGAGGTCGGCGGGAAACTGGGGCACGCCGGGGGCCTGGAACGTGATCATGCCATTCGGCAGCCGGTAGCGTTCCGGGTCCACGCCGAGCACCTCGGCGCTGATCGTGTCCTTGCCGTTTCGGAACAGGAGCCGGCGCCCGACGGCGCGGCGGAGCGCGCTCCCCTGGTCGGTTGCCCCGTCGTAGCGGGCTCCGGTCACCACCACCTCGGGGTCCAGGGGGACGATCGCCGCGGGATCTACCGGGCCGAGGTTCAGGCGCTGCTCCGAGGCACCGGGCGGAAGGTTCACGGCCAGGCTCCGCCGCACCAGCACCCGGCCGTCGTTGTAGATGGTGAGGCTGGTCTGCGCGGGGAGCGGCGCGATCGGAGCGGCAAGGGCGAGCCCCGTCACCGCCGCCACGAGCGCGATCCCGGAGCCAGCGAGGGGTGCCGGTCCTGGTTGTCTCCCTCCGAGACGGCCGGGCCGTCGAGTCATCCTGTTCTCCTTGCCGAGGTCACCGTTCACCGGTCCGGCAACAGCTCCATCGCCACCCGCTGCACGATCTTGCGCACGAGGAGGTAGGTCGCGAGCACCGCCACCGCGCCGTAGATCCGGGCCAGCGGCAGGGGCGGGGAGCGCCAGATCACGTACAGGCCGACGAGGAGCGTGGCCGCCAGGGAGATGCGGCGGGCGGCGCGGTTTGCACGGGCGAGGCGGGCGGCCCGGCAGGCCGGGCAGCGTTCGCCCCAGGCCAGCCCCGCGACGCGGGCTCCGCAGGACGCACAGGGAACTTCAGGCGGCCACCCGCCGGGCGACGGCATCGCCGAACTCCCGGGTGGTGGCGGTCCCGCCGAGATCCCGGGTGCGGATCCGGTCCTGGACGATGGTTTGCTCCACCGCCTGGCGGATCTTGGCGGCCGCCTTGAGCTCCCCGATATGGTCCAGCATCATCGCGGCCGCCAGGATCTGGGCCGAGGGATTGGCGATCCCCTTGCCCGCGATGTCGGGGGCGCTTCCGTGCACCGCCTCGAAGATGGCGGCGTGCACCCCGATATTGGCTCCGGGAGCCAGGCCGAGCCCGCCGACCAGGCCCGAGACCTCGTCGCTCAGGATGTCGCCGAACATGTTGGTCGTCACCAGGATATCGAACTGTTCGGGCCGGAGCACGAGCTGCATGGCGCAGTTGTCCACGATCATGTCGTTGGACTGCACCCGCCCCTCGTACTCCTTGGCGATCCGCTTCCCCACCTCGAGAAAGAGACCGCTCACCATCTTGAGGATGTTGGCCTTGTGGACGATGGTGACCTTCTTGCGCCCGTGCCGGACCGCGTATTCGAAGGCGTAGCGGATGATCCGCTCGCAGCCGGCCCGGGTGACGATCGCGGTGGATTCGGCGACGGCTCGCGGGTCGCCGCCGATCTGGATGAAGTGCTCCACGCCCACGTAGAGCCCCTCCAGGTTTTCCCGCACCAGCACGATGTCCACGTTCTCGAATCGGCCGCCCGGGATGATGGACTTGGCGGGGCGGAGGTTGGCGTAGAGCTCGAACTCCTTGCGCAACGCCACGTTGACCGAGCGGAAGCCGGTGCCGACCGGGGTGGTGAGCGGACCCTTGAGGGCGAGCTTGCGGTAGCGGATGCTCTGGATGGTGGCATCCGGCAGCGGAGTGCCGGTCGCTTCCACCGCGCTCAGCCCCGCGATCTGCTCGTCCCACTCGAACTTGAGCCCCGTGGCCTCCAGCACCTTGACCGTTTCGGCGGTGATTTCCGGCCCGATCCCGTCGCCCGGAATCAAGGTGACGTGATAGGTCATGGCGCCGCGCCCAGTTCGGCGGGCAGGACACTGGCCATGGCCGCGGCCAGCGCGCCGGCCGGGGTGGCGCCCACCCCCCATGCCAGGCTGCGCCAGGCCACTTTCCCCGTTCTGGTATCGGCCAGCACGAGGGAGAGCTCGGCCCGCAGGCCGCCGGAGGGATCTGCGAGGAAGGCGAGCGAGGCCGGTACCAGGGCAAACCGCCCGCCGGTGAGGGCGGCAAGGCTCCTGAGGTGGCTGCGGAGCGGATCCGGAACGTCCTTCAGCCGCTCGGCGCGCATCACTGCCTGACCCATGCGGTCGGGGTCAGGCGCCACACCGGGAGCCCGGCGGGCGATCCGGCGAAGCTCCGGCGGAAGGATCCACTTGACCTCGGGCGCCCAGAGCTGGAGGGCGACGCCGACGGACGAGTCGGCCCACACCAGCACGCGCGCGCGGTCGCGGAGTTCGGGGAAGCGCCCGAGACCGTCCTCCCACACCACCAGCGTGAGCGGCACCACCGCCACCGCCTCGCCCGCGAGGGCGGGGGTGACCAGCAGGCTCGGCGGCTGGCGAGGCGGGGGCGAGGCGGGGGAGGGCGCCGGGGTCGCGGAGGGAGGCGGCCCGCCGCAGGCACCCAGGACCGCCGCCAGGAACGCAGCGCCGCCGGCGACGGAACGGGGGGGACGAGGAAGGAGGGCTGGCACGGCCGGAAAGGTACAAGGGGGAGAGGGAGCGGTAAACGGCGCACTGGAGAGGGGTTCGCGGGCGGCCTGCCGGGGTTCGAGACCCGTCCAGCGCCTCGCCGATCCACCCCGCCCGCCGACGCCCCGCGGCCGCTTCACTCCAGCGACAAGCCCCCGTCCACCACGACGGTCTGCCCGGTGATGTGGCGGGCCTCGTCCGAGCAGAGAAAGGTGATCACCCGGGCCACGTCTTCGGGTTCGGCGAGCCGCCCCAGCACCGAGGATTTCTGGACCCGCTCCACCACCTCCTTGGGCAGCATCATCAGGCGCTCGGTGCGGATGAATCCGGGGGCCACGGCGTTGACGTTGACATTGGACGGGCCGAGCTCGACCGCGGCGGCCCGGGTAAGGCCCAGCAGCGCCGCCTTGCTCGCCGCGTAGTTGGCCACGCCGAATCCGGGTCGCTCGGCCTGGTGGGCGCTCACGCTCACGATCTTGCCGTAATGCTGCCGGCGGAAGATCGGGGCCACCGCGCGGATGCAGTTGAACGCGCCGGTGACGTTGGTGTCGAGCACGTCGCGCCAGGCCTCGTCGGAGAGGCGCCAGATCGCCCCGTCCATGGCGATGCCGGCGTTGTTGACCAGGAAGTGCACCGTGCCGAACCGCGCGGCCGTGTCGGCCACAAAGCGCTCGACCTGGTCGCGGTAGCGGACATCGCAGCGGGCGGCATACACCTCGGCCCCCATGGCGGCGCAGGTGGTCTCGGTGAGGAGCGCCTGTTCGGTGACGTCCCGCCCGGGCAGCTCCACGAAGCAGAAGGCCACCCGGCAGCGGAGCCGGGCAAATTCGATGGCGATCGCGCGACCCAGGCCGGTGGCGCCCCCGGTGATCAGGGCCACCTTGCCCGCGAACCCCGAGCCGATCGGCTGGGGTTCCGGTTGCTCCAGCGCGGTGCCTGACTTCTCCGCCTCCGGTTCCCAGGCGCTCCGGCCGAATCCGTCGAACAGAGAGGACATGGCCGGACAAGGTACGGGCGGAGGGGGAGGGCGGCAAGCACGCGCCGGCATGTCCCCGGCGCCCCCGCCGGCGAGCGGCCCGGGCGCCTCTTCCCCCGGTTCCCGAAGGAGCCCATAATCCGGCCTATGCGCACCCTCGTCTGGATCCTCATCGCCCTGGCCGGCGCAGCCGGCTGGGCCATGCTGGCGCTGGCCCGCGGCGAGACCGTGAGCGCCGCCTGGCTGGTCGTCGCAGCCGTCGGGACCTATCTCATCGCTTATCGGTTCTACAGCCGGATCATCGCCCGCGATATCTTCGGTCTGAACAACCGCCGCGCCACCCCGGCCGAGCGGTTCAACAACGGCCGCGACTTCGTCCCGACCAACCGCTGGGTCCTCTTCGGCCACCACTTTGCGGCCATCTCCGGGGCCGGCCCCTTGATCGGGCCGGTCCTCGCCGCCCAGTTCGGCTATCTGCCGGGAACCATCTGGATCGTCGCGGGGGTGGTGCTGGGTGGCGCGGTGCAGGACTTCATCGTCCTGATCGGCTCCATGCGGCGGGATGGGAAGTCGCTGGGCCAGATGGCCAAGGAGGAGATCAACCCCTTCGCCGGGATGGCCGCCATGGTGGCGATCTTCGCCATCATGATCATCCTGCTCGCCGTGCTGGCCCTGGTGGTGGTCAACGCGCTTCGCGATAGCCCGTGGGGCCTCTTCACCATCGCCTGCACGGTGCCCATCGCGCTCCTCATGGGTTTCTGGATGAAGGTGTGGCGGCCCGGCAGCGTCGGGACGGCTTCGCTCGCGGGCGCGGTGTTGTTGGGCCTGGCGCTGGTCGGGGGGCGGTACGTGGCCGTGTCGCCGGTGCTGGCGCCGTTGTTCACCTGGTCGGGGCCCGCGATCGCCTATGCGCTGATCGGCTACGGGTTCGTGGCCAGCGTGCTCCCGGTGTGGATGCTGCTCTGCCCCCGGGACTATCTCTCCACCTTCATGAAGATCGGTACGGTCGTGCTGCTCGGGGTGACCGTGCTGCTGGTCCTCCCGCCCCTCAAGCTGCCCCCGCTTACCCCGTTCATTGACGGCACCGGACCGGTCTTCGCGGGAAAGCTCTTCCCGTTCGCCTTCATCACGATCGCGTGCGGAGCGGTGAGCGGCTTCCACTCGCTGGTGGCCTCCGGCACCACCCCCAAGATGGTCCGGCAGGAGGAAGACGCCCGCCTCATCGGTTACGGCGGCATGCTGATGGAGTCGTTCGTCGCGGTGATGGCCATGTGCGCCGCCGCCATTCTCGATCCCGGGGTGTACTTCGCCATCAACGTCCCGCTCGCGAGGCTGGGCGGCAGCGCGGCCGCGGCCGCGGAGACGATCCGCGGCTGGGGCTTCACCGTGACCCCGGAGCAGATGCACGAGCTGGCCCGGGCGGTGGGCGAGAGCACCCTGCTCGGGCGGACCGGCGGTGCGCCGTCGCTCGCGGTGGGCATGGCCACCCTCTTCAGCGGGGCCTTCGGCCAGCACCTGCTCGCCCTCTGGTACCATTTCGCCATCATGTTCGAGGCGCTGTTCATTCTCACCACCGTGGACACCGGCACCCGGGTGGGGCGATTCATGCTCCAGGAGCTGGGCGGGCACCTCTGGGCGCCGCTGGGACGCACCTCCTGGTATCCGAGCATCGTGCTCACCTCGGCGCTGGTGGTCGCGGGCTGGGGCTATTTCCTGGTGCAGGGCGTGCTCGACCCCCTGGGCGGGATCAACAGCCTCTGGCCGCTCTTCGGCATCAGCAACCAGCTCCTTGCCTCGGTCGCGCTGTGCGTCGGCACCACGCTCATTCTCAAGACGGGGCGGACGCGCTACCTCTGGGTGACCCTCCTCCCGCTCGCCTGGCTCCTTACCGTGACCCTCACGGCGAGCTGGCAGAAGGTCTTTTCCGCCGACCCCGCGCTCGGCTTCCTGGCCCATGCCCGGCAGGTGGCCGACCGGATCGGGGCCGGGGCGATCGAGCCCGGCACCGGCCTCCGGCTCATCTTCAACGACCGGCTGGACGCAGCCCTCGCCCTGCTCTTCATGCTGGTGGTGGTACTGGTGGTCGGATCCTCGGCCCGAGAGTGGATCCTGGTGCTGCGCAAGAAGAAGCCAGCGACGAGCCGGGAGGCCCCGTTCGTGGAGACCGCCTATGCCGGGTGATGCCGGGCGGGCCAACCTGACTTCCTCGCCGGCCAACGGGCCCCGCACGAGCAGGCTCGCCGCCTGCCTGGCAGGGCTGGTGCGCCGGGGAAGGCGCGCCCTGCGCGGCATCACCGGCATGCCAGATTACGAGGCGTACCTCGAGCACCTGCGGTGCTCTCACCCCGAGCGGCCAGTGCCGAGCCCCGCGGAGTTTTTCGAGCTCTACCTCGAATCGCGGTACGGCGGCGGCACGGGTCGCTGCTGTTAGACCTCGCACCTCACGACCTCCGATGAAGCGCCTCTTCCGCTATTTCGTGAACGGACTCCTCCTCTCCGCCCCCGTGGCGCTCACCCTCTACGTCTGCTGGATGACCTTCAAGGTCATAGACGGGTGGCTTCGGATCCCCATCCCCGGGGTCGGATTCCTGGCCACCCTCGGGCTCATCACCCTGGTCGGCTTTCTGGCCTCCAACTTTCTCGCGCAGAAGCTGCTCCAGCTCGTGGAGGAGCTCCTCAACCGGGTCCCCGGGGTCCGGCTGCTCTACACCAGCATCAAGGACGTGCTGGGGGCGTTTGTCGGCGAGAAGAAGCGGTTCGGGCAGCCGGTCCTGGCCACGCTCGACGCCTCGGGTGGTATCAAGGTGATGGGGTTTCTCACTCAGGACTCCCTGGAAGAACTCGGCCTGGCCGATCACGTCACGGTCTATCTACCGCAGTCCTACAATTTCGCGGGCCAGATGCTGGTCCTGCCGCGCGAGCGGGTGTCTCGGCTAGAGGCGCCGGGGGCCAAGGTGATGACGTTCATCGTGTCAGGCGGGGTCGCGGAGGTGGTCAAGGAGTAGGGGGGAAGACTGACCCTGCTACCTCGAGCGCAGGATCTACCTCGCGGTAGGGATCAACATTTCCGTCGCGTCGGTGCTCTCGCTGGTTCACAGTCCCTGGTGGCTCGGGTTCACGGGCTTTGTGGGTATCGCGATGGTCTGGTTCGCGGCCACGGGCTTCTG
>JBBIMQ010000029.1:0-13831 GCA_037444345.1 Gemmatimonadota bacterium
TGCAACGCAAGTCTTTACGGGACAACTGATTACGACACTACGTCCTGAGGCTTTCCACCCGTGTTGCCAGTTGGTGCGGACACCCGCTCCCGGGTTGGGACAGTGGCTGGCTCGGGCCGCGGGGACTTGCTCCGGGGGCTCCCGGCGCCCTCGGAGGAGGACCCGGGCGCGCATTCGCAGATATGGAAACGGGCCCCGAATACGGATTGGGGCCCCTTGGGCGCGTGTCGTGGCCGAGAGCGGGCGACCGGACTCGAACCGGCGACGTCCAGCTTGGGAAGCTGGCATTCTACCAACTGAATTACGCCCGCGGCGTGCGGGGGAATCTGGGCCGGGCGCCCACGGGTGTCAATGCCGGCTCAGTCGGTTGCGACTTCGCAGTAGACCTTGATGGCGTCCCTGGTCGTGGTGAGGGTGCGGAACAGGGTTTCGTAGTTCTCCAGGCCCGGGACCGGGTGGGTGAGCAACTGGTTGAGCCAGCCGGGGAATTGCGCCTGGCTCTGGGCCAGATCCTTGACTCCCAGTTCGAAGTACTCGCGATTGGCGTTCACCGTCCCCACCATCACCTTGTTCCCCAGCACGAAGCCCAGATTGATCTTGTCGGCTGGCACCTCCAGCCGCCGGTCGCCGCCGGTCACACTGGACAGCACCAGCACGCCGTTCTTGCCCAGCGCCTGCATCGCCTCGAACACAACGGGAGAGGCTCCGGTGGCCTCGAACACGAGGTCCCAGGGCCCGTCTTGGCGGGCTGCCTCCTGGATCGGGACCATGGCGGTGGACCGATACCGGGCGCCGAGCTGTTCGAGGAGTTCGGCGTTCCGGTAGGGCTTGGGCCGGAGGCCGAAGACCGTGACCTCGAGGCCTCGGAGTCGGAGGACCATTGCGGCCAGGAGGCCGATGGTGCCGGCGCCCATGACCGCGGCGCGGCGGGGTCGCCAGAGGTGCAGGCGGCGCTCGTGACGGCCGATCTCCGGGGGAGCTGGTTCCGACTGGCCTACTGCGAGGAAGAAGGCCCGGATTGCTCGAACGCTCGCCTGCAGCGAGCGAACTTGACGCACGTGAGCTTACCCGGCGGCCGGTTCGACGGGGCTGACTTCACGGAAACCAACTTGAGTCACTCGAACTTCCGCGCCGCGAGCTTCGTCGGAGCGTCTCTCGCCGGGGCGATCCTGACGCGCACCGATCTTACCACCGCTGACCTGCACGGGGCCGACCTCTGTTTCGCAGTCTTCAACGGGACGGGGCTCGCCGGAGCCGTACTGGCCGAGGCCCTCCTGGGCCATACGGTGCTCGCGGCCTGCGCGACACTCGGGGAAGCGGGAGATCTGGAGCTCGCCCGCCATCTCGCTCCCTCGGCGCTGGATGTGCGGACGTGGCGGGTACTGCGGGACCGGCTACCGGCCGGCTTCGTGGCTGGCCTGGGCGGGTAGGCTGTCCCAGGTTCGCTGGCTGCAGACGCTGGGGCAGCCCCTGGGGGCGGTTCACGCGGCCCGCCCCGGGACGATCGCGCGGCGCGTGTGGTGGCACACTGCCCGCCAGTGCACCGCGAGGATCCTCCACCGCGAAAGTCCCGCGCTCTTCCCCCCCTGATCGGTCGGGGCCATCCGCACCCCATGCCCCGGCCCCGGCCATGGCGTCGTGCGCCCACCGGCCTGGACCGATTGAACATGAGACAGGCGGGGTGCTACCACGATCCTGCCTGCGACCGTCGAGGGATGGCAGAGGCTGGACCGCCGGTTCCCGCCACCGAGGCTAGCCGCCATCACTCAGCTGCCGCAGGATGCGGGCGCGCAGCGTGTCGGGCACACTGATCCGCCGCAGCTTGGCCTTGACATCCTCGAGCAGGGAGGCTTCGAACCGGTGCTCCGAGGCGCAGGCGGCACAGGTTGCCAGGTGCTCCTCCACCAGTCGGATCTCCTCGGCCGAAAGCTCGCGGTCGAGAAAATCGTCGAGACGGGCGAAGACTTCTTCGCAGGTCAGTCGCGTGAGCCGCTTCATCTATCTCATGCCTTCCGCACGGTCGCTGGTCATCAGTGCGCCGACGATACCGCGCTCCTGGGCGATGCTCCAGAGCGCGCCCTGAAGGAGTCGCCGCCCCCGATGGAGCCGGGAGCGCACCGTTCCAATCGGCAGGCCCAGCACCTCGGCGATTTCCTGGTACGAGAAGTCCTGCATGAAGTAGAGAGTTGCCACGACGCGATACTCCTCGGGGAGGGCATCGATCGCCGCGCTGACCTGTTCCGCCTCGAGTTTGCCCATGAGGGCGCCGGCCGGGTCGTCGGTCCGGCTGTGAAGGCCGGCGGCCGCGGTCTGACTGTAGAGATAGAGTTCCGGCGTGTCCTCGAGCGGGACCGCCGGGCCCTCCCGTTTCCGCTTCCGGTACTTGCTGTAGAAGCAGTTGGTCAAGATCCGGAAGAACCAGGCACGGAAATTGGTGCCGGGTTCGAAGCTCGGGAATCCCCGGAAGGCGAGGAGGCAGGCTTCCTGCACCAGATCCTCCGCATCGGCCGGATTCCGCGTGAAATGGAGCGCCGTGCCATACGCCGCATCGAGCAACGGCGCCACCAGCTGCTCGAACTCGGCCGGGGCCGGAGGCGCGGCCTTGCCGGGCTCCGCACTCATGCGGTGACGGGGAAGACGATGCCCATGGTTCAAGGTGGCTCCGGCGACGTCTGGGCGCAATCCTGCCTGTCTCCGGGGGCCAGGTCCGTCCAAGACAAGGTGCCGGCGCGGCGGGCCCCATCCCTCGCTGGATGACGCGCGCGAGTCCCCTGGCCTCGATCCTCGCCTCGGAGCGGCGCGGACCGGGCCCGGGACGCGATCGCGCGCTGCTCCAAGTCCTGGAGCACATTCATGAAGGCCACGAAGGCGTCGTAGAGTGAATCGTAAGGGCTGAAATACTTGTGCACGTCGCCCGGTGGCAAATGTCGGGGTTGGCCGCTTCCCCCGCCCGATCGAATTCGCTGGCACGGATATGCGCGACCAGGGGCCGGCCCGAGACGCTCCGGGCCGCGATGCCGGCGGCGAAGGTGATCCAGTCGTGGGTGTCCATGACGTGATGTGGCTCCCGGGCCGCGATGCCGCCGGCCAGGGCCGCGAAGCGGGCGACCTCCTCGAAGAGATGGGCGCCATAGACCCCGCCAGCCCATCGGCCCCGGGCGCCGAGTGTCGTGCGGGCCTCCCGGAGACCGTCCTGGTACCGCTCGGCGCCATCGTAGGGTGAAAGCGGCGAGGCGATCCGGTGCACCACCAGCCGGTGTTTCTCCACCGGCTCGTCCGCGCCCACCAGCCGCAGCTCGGGAAGGGGGGAATGATCAACCGGGAACGGGACGACCAGGCTGCCCGCCGCCACCTGGTTGCGGAGGAGCCCCTTCACCAGGCCCACGGTGGCCGTGGCGAGCCCCCCGCCTGAAAGGGTGGGAACTCCCACCCGAACATCAGAACCCGCATGGATTCTGGACGCGGCTATCGGCTGGCCGGGCCGGTCTCCCGGCCGGGACGCCGCATGACCCAGGCAGGAGGGGACTCCCAGCGCCGGAGGATGCTGAGGACCCGCGCCCGTTGCTCGACATAGCGCGCGGGGATCGCGGTGCCGGACTGCCTGGTACGTTTCGGATCGTGCTGGACCGGGTGTTCCATGGATGCCTCCGCACGCTGGCCGTGACTGGGTCTCGGGGATCGAACGCTTCGGGACCCACCCTGGTTCCCTGTCGCCGAGAAGCCCGCCGGAACGACAGAGGGGCGGGTGTCTCACCCGCCCCTCCGAAGCCCGGTGCTGACCGCGAGCTATTTCAGTCGGTAGCGCCAGCCCTTGAGGTCGCTCCCCTTCATCTCGACCCGGATATCGAGTGTGGCGTCCTTGGCCAGCTTCGGGATCGCCAGTTCCTGGGAAGCCCTGACGCTGCCGCTCTGGTCCAGGGCCTCGAAGACCAGCGTGAGATCCCGGGGCGGGATCGGCTTGCTGTTCGCGTCCACGGCCTCCCGGCCCTTGGCCTGCCCGGACACCGTGATGCCCTCGGAACTGATCCGGGATTCGCTGATCTCCAGATCCACCGGTAACGCCTCGCGGGCGAGGACCGCCTCGGTCATCCTGCCGCGGTCGCCCAGGGAGCGATAGGCCTGGATCCGCATGGAGTGGAAGAAAAACGAGAGCGGCTCGATCGCCGCCAGGCGATCGGCGGTTGCAGCAAGACTGTCCCAGCGCTGAAGCGCGAGGAAGCTGTTGGCCCGTATGTTGAGGGCATCGCGGTTGTGCGGGTTCGCCGCCAGGACCCGCCCCGCGGTCGCCGCGGCGCTGGCGTAGTCCTTGTCGTTATACTGCGTGGCGGCGAGTTCGTAGAGCTCCGACTCCGAGAGCGAGCCACTCCCGCCGCCGGCCGCCGCCCCGCCCAGCGCCAAGAGCTCCCGCTCGACCGCCTGCGCTTGGGCGTCCTGGCCCGCCGCCCGGAGGGCTCGGGCCAGCGCCTTCTTCCCATCCGGATCCCCGGGCTCGAGCTGGGTGTAGCGCCGGAACGCCGCCACCGCCTCACTGGCGCGGCCGGTATTGAGCAACAAGGCCCCGTAGTTGTAGGCCGCCTGGTTGCGGACCCTGATCTGGGTGGTGTCGGTGGGCTCGGTGGCGGCAGCCAATCCGAAGTACACCACCGCCGAGTCGGTCCGCTTCGCCTCGTTGAAGATCTCCGCCATGTTGAGGTAGCTCAACGGGAGGCTGCGGTGGATCTGGTTCGCCGCCCGGAACATGAGCAGGGCCGAATCATTCTGGCCCGCCTGGCGGAACTTCACCCCCTCCGTCACGAGCGCGGCCCAGGGGCGGTAGCGATAGCGCTCGATGTCCGCCTTGCACTGAGGGGCGAGCGCGGCGGCGCGGGTGAAGGCCGAGTCCGCCCCGGCCAGATCCCCCTGCTGGAGGTAGAGCCGGCCGAGATAATACCACGCCGCCGGGTTCTTGCCCTGCCCGGCGCCGGTGATGGCCTCGCTGATGACCCGGACGCCGTCCTTGAGGGCGCGCGCCCGGTTGGCGGGGTCACCGCTGCCGGTGAGGCCGGTATTGAGGTAGGTGCGACCGCTCCGGATCCGAAAGTCGCCGCCGCCGGGGAGGTCGCAGTCGGGCTCGACCAGCTTCTGGTCGAGAGCACCGGCGACCCGGGTGGCGACGGATGGTTGCTGGGCTCCGAGCGACGTGGCGCCGAGGATCGCAAGCAGGCTGCTGACCAATCGTGTCTTCATTCGTGCTCCTGGGGCGATAGACTCACCAGCTTGCTGGCAGCCGCTTCGACCTCCCGCGCGATCTCCAGGGCGGGTCGGCCGGTCTGCCGCGCTATGGCGCTCACGTCGTCGAACTCGGGCTTGACCCGCGGCCCGCCGGGGGTTTCGACGACTTTGACCCGCACCCGGCGGCCGCCCGGCACCTCCAGCTCGATCACCCGGCGCGGCAGGGTGACGCGTTCGACCAGGGCCCGGCGCACACCGGAGGTGGTGCTGTGCAGAAACAGTGCCTCGGTGACGCGATCTGCCGTCGCCGGTTCCGCCAGCGCTTCGAGGCGCACGCCGAGCCGGCCTTTCTTCATCTGCGTGGGCCAGATCTGGACATCCAGCGCCCCGGCCGCGTGGAGCGCTTCCCGCAGGGGCTCCAGGTATTCGGGGTTGAGATCGTCCAGGTCGGTGGACAGTGTCACGACCTGGGCCGCCTCCGGCGCCGGTTCCGCCAGGAGGAGGCGGAGGGCATTCGGATAGTGCTCGGGATCACGTCCGCCGGCGCCCCATCCGGTGCGCACCAGGCGCCAGCTTGCTGGGGGGGGGCCGCTGGAGAGGACGCGCAGGAGCACGGCGCCGGTGGGGGTGATCGCCTCGCCGGTGACCGGCCCGTTCGGGCCGACCTCGAGGCCCTCGAGCAAGCGCGAGGTCACCGGGGCCGGGGCCGGCATGATGCCGTGGGAGGTGTGGACCCATCCGCTACCCACCGCCACCGGCCGGGCGTACACGCGGGCCAGCCCCAGCAGTTCCACTCCCTCGCACGCCCCGACGATATCCACGATCGCATCCACGGCCCCGACCTCGTGGAGGGCCACCGCGTCTGCGGGCACGCCGTGGGTGGCGCCTTCCGCCTCACAGAGCAGCCGAAACGCTTGCCCGGCTCGTTCCCGCACCCCGGGAGACACCGGCGCCTTCGCCAGCGTTTCCAGGAGGTCACGCAGGTGCCGGTGGCCGCCGGGCCCGTGGTGATGGTGGCGGGCGCCAGCCCCGAGGGTGTCGTGAGCGTGGGGGGCGACGAACTCCACCCCGGGCGGTTCGGTCGCGCCGTCGGCGAGCCGCACGGTGACCTTGGTACACGATACCCCGCACCGGAGCACCCGCGCCACTTCGACCCGGACCTCGGGGAAGCCGAGCCGCCCGGGGAGTTGCTGGATCCACTCCGGCGGTGCCCCGGCGTCCACCAGCGCGCCCAGCAGCATGTCGCCGCTCAGGCCGGCGGCAGGATCGAGGATGGCAACGCGGGTGCCCGGCATGGGGCCGAAATATCGTGGGGCCTCAGCGGGCGGGCAAATTCCCGGCGTCACGATACAGCCAGCCCGCGCCGGTGTTGAAGACCACGACGCGCTCGCCCGGATCGAGCAGGCCTTGCGCACGGAGCCGTCGCGCGGCGGCCAGCGCGGCCCCACCTTCGGGGCCCATGTCTATCCCTTCCTCCGCTGCGGCGAGGCGGGCTTCCTCGAGCAACTCCGCGTCCGGCACGGCGAGGGCGGCGCCGCCGCTTCGGCGCAGGGTCTGCAGGATGAGACGGTCGCCGAGCGGCGCGGGAACCCGGAGCCCGCTGGCGGCGGTGGCGGGCTCGGGCCAGGGGGGGGCAACGGCGTGCCCGTCACGAAAGGCCTGCACGATCGGCGCGCACCCCGAGGACTGCACGCTGAACATCCGCGGGGGCGGGTCGCTCACCCAGCCCGCCTCCCGGAGCTCGGCGAACGCCTTCCACATCCCGAGGAGGCCGGTGCCTCCACCCGTCGGGTAGATCACGGCCCCGGGAAAGTGCCAGTCGAGCTGGTGCGCGAGCTCGAGGCCCAGGGTCTTCTTCCCCTCGATCCGGTAGGGTTCGCGCAGCGTGCTCAGGTCGAACGCGCCTGACTCGGCGGCCCAGGCCCGGGCGGAGCGGCCACAGTCCCCGATATGGCCATCCAGCAGCACCAGCTCGCCGCCGAAAGCCCGGATCTGGGCCAGGATCGGGGCCGGGGTGTCGGAGGGGGCGTAGACCCGGACCGCCGCGCCGGCCCGGGCCGCGTAGGCGGCGGCCGCCACGCCCGCATTCCCCGCCGTCGGGATCACGAATCGGCGCGCCCCGGCACGCACCGCGCGGGTGACCGCAGCACTCAGCCCGCGGGCCTTGAACGACCCGGTCGGGTTGGCGGCTTCGTCTTTGATCCAGAGATCCTGGAGCCCCAGGCGCGCCCCCAGGCGAGGGGCTCGAAGGAGCGGCGTGTCCCCCTCCCCCAGGGTAACCGGCTCCTCGCCCTCGGCGAGAGGCAGGAAGGGCCGGTAGCGCCACATCCCCTGTCCCTGCCGGATCTGCTCTCGTAACGCCAGGGGCGGTCGGGGACGAGTATACCGCACCAGCCAGGGCTGGGCGCAGGCGTCGCACACGGTGGCGAGCCCCGCCGCCTCGCGACTGGCCCCGCAGGCGGCGCAGTGGAGTTCCCAATCGAGACTCATGAGAGAAACCGCCGGGCGAGTTCCGCCAGGCGCTCGTCGTTCCGGCGTTCCGCCCAGGCCAGGATCCTGGCGACGTGGGGGCGCAGGGCCGGTTCGCCCCAGCGGAAGCCGGTGGCCTCTTCGGCGCTCAGCGAGTCGCCGCGATTGGCGCCCTCGAGCAGGGCCCAGGCGGCCGCCTCGGCGAAGTCGGGCGCATCACGGGGCGGAAGGTCGTAGCGAGGCGGGATGTCGTCCCGGTCTTCCCGGACGAACGCGCGCGACATCGGGTGCCCTCAGCCGTTCGAGCCGAGCGCCGCCAGCACGCGCTCGGCGAGACGGGTCGAAAAGCCGCTCACACTGGCGATCTCCTCCACCGTGGCGGACTTCACCCCCGCCAGGCTGCCGAAGCGCTCCAACAACGCGCGACGCCGGGCGGGCCCGATGCCGGGGATCTCGAGCAGTTCGGAGGTGACGATCCGGCGGGTCCGGCGCTGCCGGCTGTAGGCCAGGCCGAAGCGATGGGCCTCGTCCCGGGCGCGCTGGAGCACTTTGAGCCCCGAGCTTCGCCGCGGGAGCCGGAGGCCCTCCGAGCGGCCGGGGAGGAAGACCTCTTCTTCCCGCTTGGCGAGGCTCACGATCGGAAGCTGCTCGAACCCGAGTGCCCGGGCGGCGTCGAGGGCCGCGTTGAGCTGGCCTTTCCCGCCGTCCATGACCAGGAGATCCGGCAGGGGGCGCCCTTCATCCCGCCGGCGAGTCAGAAAACGGGTGACCACCTCGTGGATGGCGGCATAATCGTCCTGCTGTCCGATCCCCTTGATCCGGAACCTCCGGTATTCGCTCTTCTTGGGCCGGCCCGCCTCGAACCATACCAGCGACCCCACCGTGTCGCGGCCCTGGTTGGTGGAGATGTCCACACAGACGAGGCTGCGCGGGACCGCGCTCAACCCCAGGTCGCGGCCCAGGGCATACACCGGGTCTTCGGCGCGCTGCTCGGTCTCCAGGGACTCGATTCGCAGGCTCTCCATGAGGTGGCGCGCGTTCTGGTCGGCGAACTCGAGCCAGCGGCGGGCGGTACCCCGTTGGGGCACCTGCCACCTCGTACCCGGTAGCAGCTCGGCGAGCAGGTCCGCGTCCGAGGGCGGAAACGGGAGCACGAGCCGGGTGGCCCGGCCCGGCATCGGGACGTAGGACCGGACGAGCAGGGTGCGCAGGATGTCCGGGTCCGGCTCCTCGCTCAGGTTCTCGAGAAAGCAGTGCTCTCGCGCCACCACCCTGCCCTGCCGCACCTTGACGAACACCCCCACGGCATCGTCGCCGTCGCGGGCGTATCCCACGATGTCGGCCTCACCGGTGCCTGGCACTTCGACGCCGGGCGGCGATTCCACCTGCTCCAGCCAGCGAAGGGCGTCGCGCAGCTCGGCCGCCCGCTCGAAATCCTGGCGCGCGCTCGCGGCCAGCATCGCTTCCCGGACCCGGGCCCGCACGTCGAGCGTCTTGCCCTCGAGGAATTCCAACACCTCGCCGATCATCGCGCGGTACTCCTCCTGCGTTTGCCAGCCCACGCAGGGCGCCTTGCAGCGGCCGATGTGGTAGTCGAGGCAGGGCCGATCGCGGCGTTCGCGCGGGAGGTCGTCGGCGCAGCTCCGCACGGTGTAAAGCCGCCGGACCAGGGCGATGGTCTTGCGGAGCAGGGCCACGTCGGTGTATGGGCCGAAGTACCGGGCCCCGGGGATGTCGCGATTGCGTGTGACCAGCACGCGCGGGAACGGCTCGCCCAGGGTGACGGCGATGGAGGGGTAGCTCTTGTCGTCCTTGAGGCGAACGTTGAACCGGGGTTGGTACTCCTTGATGAGGTTGTTCTCGAGCAGGAGCGACTGCGCCTCGCTCGGGACGACGATGGTCTCGACATCGGCGATCAGGCGGAGGAGGTACTGGTTCTTGAGGCTATCGGCGCGGTCTCCGGTCAGGTAGCTCCGCACCCGGCTCCGGAGCCGCTTGGCCTTCCCCACATACAGCACCCGGCCCCCGGCATCCTTCCAGAGATAGACCCCCGGTCCCTCCGGCAATCCGGCAATCTTCCGTTCCAGCGCGTCACGCACGTCCACGTCTCGGCCCGAGCCACCGTCCGACCTGGCCCGCCAGTGCCCTTGCCTCCGGGACGCCCAGCCAGGCCGTGATGGCAAGATACACCAAGCCGAAGGGGATCAGCACCGCCGCAGCGCGAGCGACCGGCGCAAGGTGCCAGGGGAGGTGGTCCACCCCCAGGCCGGCGCCGAGCCCCACGAGGGCGGCGGCCCAGAGGCGGAGGAACAGCCTGGCGGGGACGCCGGTGGGACCGATCCTGCGCTCGAGGCCCCGGCGAAGCAGGGTGAACTCCATCCAGGCCGCAAGACCGGCGGCGGCGGTGATCCCCGCTGCGCCCCAGCGGGCCTCCAGCCCCAGCAAGCCTGGCAACCGCGTTGCGGCCAGGTAGCCCAGCGCCGAGCCCACGGAGACCCGCGCCAGCGCGAACCGGAGCGGGGTGGCGGTATCCTGGAGGGCGTAATAGGCGCTGGAGTAGAGGCGGCCCAGTGTTGCGGCGAGGAGCCCGACCGCCGAGCCGGCGAGAATCCCCCAGACGTACCGGCTGTCGCTGGCGGAGAAGCGTCCGGTCTGGAACAGGGCGCCGGCGATTACCGCGCCCAGGCCCAGAAACGCCGCGGCGGAGGGTATTACGAAGAAGGCGATGCGCCGCAGGCCCTGGTCAAGCCGGGCACGGAGTGCCGTTCCGGCGTCGCCCGGGCGGGCGGCGGCCCCGGCCATCTCCGGCAGCTCCGCGGCCGACACCGACATCCCGAACAGGCTCACGGGGAGGGTGTACAGCATCTGGGCGCTGGCCAGGCCCGCGACGGCGCCACCCGGCAGCAGGCTGGCGATGATGGTGTCCACGAAGGCGCTGATCTGCACCACGCCACGCCCGACGAACACGGGGCCGAAGTGCTTGAGCACCTGGCGCACCGGTGCACTCTGGACCTCGAGGCGGGGGCCGAACCGCCCCAGGAGGCGGATCACGGTGGGAAGCTGGACACCGAACTGCAGGGCGCTGCCCGCCACGGCTCCCCACGCGGCCGCGAGCACGGTGTCGGCCGCGTCGGCCCGCGGTCCGTGCCAGAGGAGAGCGCCGATGATCGCCAGGTTCCAGACCACGGGGGCCGCGTAGGACAGAAAGAACCGCCGGTGGCTGTTGAGTACCCCGAGGCACCAGGCGGCGAAGACCAGAAGCCCGGCGCCGGGAAAGAGGATCCGGACGAGGAGCACCGTGAGGTCGCGCTTGGCCCCCGCGAACCCTGGCGCGATCACGTCAGTCAGGGGGGCGGCGAGGGTGACGCCGAGCGCCACCAGGCAGGCGGTGATCAACCCGAGGAGTCCGAACACCGCATTGGCCACGCGGACCGCCTCGCCCTCCTCCCCCTGCGCGCGAAGCCGGGCGTAGACCGGTATGAACGAGGCGGAGAGCACGCCTTCGCCGAACAAGTTCTGAAGTAGGTTGGGAATGCGGAATGCGGCGTTGAACGCGTCCGCGGCGTCGGAAAGACCGAGATAGTGACTCAGCGCCCGCTGCCGGAGGAGGCCGAACAGTCGGCTCAGCAGAATCCCGGCGCCCACCAGCCCGGCCGAGCGGCCGCTCGGTGGAGCCGGCGCGGTGGCCTGCATCAGGCGCAGGCCCCGGGCTGGCAGGGGTCCCGGCGGTGCCGGGCGCCCGATGCCGCGGCTGGCAGCGGCGTCACGTGGTCTTGGGCGGGAGGGACCGGCCGGGGTGCTCCTCGAGCAGCCGCTGGAGGAACTGGTTTTCCTCCTGCAGGGCCTGCACGCTCCGCTGCAGGTCGTCCACCTCGCCCTCGAGCAGGTCAACCTTCTTGGCCAGCTCCGCCAGGCTGGGCGGCGCTTCCTCCGGACCCTCGAGGCGGCGCGCGATGGCTCGGCCGATGGGCGAGTCGATGATGATCCCCAGGATGGGGATCATCAGGGCCACCAGCAGGATGATGCCGAGGAGCATCATGTGTCGAGTCTACGCAGGTTGCGGAGGCGCTTCAAGTCCCGCGCGATACCACTCGGCGATCGCCGCGGCGAGGTCGCTCAGCAGGCTCGGGCCGTAGCGGGCGATCCAGGGCGCGATGGTATGAACCCGCTCCTGCGGTTTGCCGAGCGGAAGCACCAGCTCGCGGGCCCGGGCGATTTGCTGGGTTTCCGTGGCCTCCCGCTTCTTCAAGTGGCCAATCAGGCGTTTCTCGGCGTGCTCGAGGCCGTGGAGGGCCTGATAACCGAGGTGCCGGATGGTCTTCTCGATGGTCGGATCAATGGCGGCGGCAGTCCGCGCCAGGATGTCGTAGTTCTCGGTGATGGCCGAGCGCAGGGTCTCGAGCGCGGTGCTGGCCTCGGGAGGGAGATGGCTCCGGACCACGCGCGCTTCCAGGCGCCTGCCCGGTTCGAGCAGCTCCTCGAGCCGCGCCCCGAACTTGTGCAGCACCCGGTCCACCCGGGCTTCCACCAGGATGCCGGACCAGCGCGGGAGGTACTGCTGCGGGTGAACCCCGAGCAACTCGTAGATCGGCTGGCAGAGGGCGAGATAGCGGAGTTCCCCGGGGCCGGCCAGGTAGGCCACCGTAGGGAGGAGCGCCGCCTCGATCACGGGTCGCAGGATTACATTGGGCGAGAATCGCCCGGGCTCGGTCAGGGCCAGCCGCTCGATCTCCGCGAGCGACAGGTGCTCGCCGCTGCGGCGGGTCACGAAGCCGCCGGCGCGGGCCACCAGCCGATCGCGGCCCAGCCGGCCCTCGAACATCACCAGGGTGGCGCCATCGCCAACCGTCACGCCAGGGTCGTGGCCGGCCGCGGCCAGCGCCGCGTGGCGCGCCACCAGCGCGTGCTCGATCGGTTCGGCCTGCGCGAGGGCTGCCAGGAGATGGGGTGCCTGGGCCTGCTTGGCCCGGGGGTGCGTGGCGTCGAAGATCACGAGCCCGAAGGGGGCGAGCAGTTCCGCCAGCGCGTGGGCGCAGCTCTCGGCCAGCGTGGCCTCCGGCCGATACCAGCGCCGGAACAGTTCGAGGACGCTGTCGCGGAACTCGAAGGCCGAGAGGTCGCTCGCCAGGCGTTCCAGCACCGGCCCGATCTCGGGGCCGACCGGCTCCCGGTAGAGCGGCGTCAGCGGGGCGTCCGGCGGGCGCTCGCGCAGGGTGACCGTGACCGTGTTGCCGTCCGGACCGGGCCAGGAGGCGTGGTTGCCTTCGGCGAAGTCGTGGTCCCCGCCCGCAGCCCAGAACACCGGAACTACGGGGTGGCCCCAGCGCTCCTCGCAGAGTCGTGCCACGGCCACGGCGGAGAGTGCCTTGTAGATCGTGTACAGGGGCCCTGTCAGCAGGCCGGGCTGCTGGCCGGTCGTCACCACCAGAACCGACGGGTCCTCCAGCCGCTGGCGCAGCTTCGGGGCCGACTCCGGCGTGATGAACGCGTCGAGCAGGGCCGGCGGGACGCCGCCCGCCCGGGGCTCGGGCCAGATCAGCGGGGCCGGAATCGGGGTGGGGACGAACCGAAAGCTCATCGGCCCACCCGGGCGACCAGGATGGCCCGGGGGCCTCCCTCGAGCGGTCCCCCGTCGTAGTCGCCCGCGCGGGCTGTGACCCGGGCGCCGTGCGCGGCCAGCATGCGCTCCAGGTCCCGGGCCTCGAGCAGTCGTACCCGCTCTTCGTAGCGTCGCCCGTCAGCAAGCCGTATGGATTTTCTCACGAAGCGGCCATCGGGCGTGATCTCGCGGCGGATCTCCACGCGGTGGGGTCCGTACCAGGCGGTTTCCTCCGGGACCAGGGCGCTGCGTACCTGCTCCGCATTCAGGAAGTCGATCACGAACCACCCGCCCGGGCGGACGGTGACCAGCATCTGTCCCAGCGCCTGGCGGTGGTCGTCATCGCTGGCGAAGTACCCGAAACTGGTGAACAGGTTGACGGTGAGGTCCATCGAGCCCGCGCGGAAGGGCAGCGCCCGCATGTCGCAGCGGACCAGCGGCCGCTGGGTGGCCTGGCGGGCCCGCCAGAGGAGCGCCAGAGAAAGGTCGCACCCGAACGGGCGCGCGCCAGCCCGCGCCAGCGCGGCGAGATGCCGGCCCGCCCCGCAGGCC
>JBBIMQ010000030.1:0-13765 GCA_037444345.1 Gemmatimonadota bacterium
CCTCGCGCCCCACGCGCCGGAGCCCGGCAGGCTCGCTCGACTGCGCGCCGCCGCCGCCCGCCGGGGCCTGCCGGAGCCGGTCCCCGTCGAGACGGCGGACCCGGCGACGCCGCTGGTCGTGCTGGATCGGGTGGGGGAACTCGCCTGGCTCTACGCCGCAGGCCGCCTCGCCTACGTGGGGGGAGGATTCGGCAGAGCCGGCCTGCATTCGGTGCTCGAACCCGCCGCCTGGGGCATCCCGGTCATCGTCGGACCCCGCTGGCGGGAGAGCCGCGATGCCGAACGGCTGTCGGAGGCAGGCGCCCTGGCCTCCCTCACCAGCGGGGGCGCTGGAGAACTGGCGGCGATCTGGACCCGCTGGCTGGCCCACGAGGCGGACCGCCAGCGCGCGGGCGCCCGGGCTCGGGCCGTGCTGGAGGGCATGCGCGGCGCGGCCGATCGCACCGCGGGGCTGCTCGAGCCCTATCTCGCCGTGCCCCCGACGATCACGCCCTCGTAGGTGATCGCCCGGGGGACCACCAGCCCCAGCGTGAGCCCGGTGATCAGCAGATCGCCCAGTCTGCTCCGTACCCGGATCCTGAGGTCGGCCACGGACTGGCCGTCGAGGAGCTGGGCGGCCAGCGCCTTGCGGAGCGAGGGCTGGTTCACCCGGACCATCCCCCAGAGCGCATAGACGGCCCGGCCGGTCACCTCGAACCGCTCACCCTGGGCCGGGGCACCTCCTTCGGTGGCCATCGTCACCGGTACCCCGAGTCGAGTGGCATCGAAGGTGAGCGAGCAGGCCGCGAGCCCCAGGCCCAGCACGGCCGCGAGGATTCCACGGGCCAGGGCGGGGCCCCGCCAGGCGCTCCGCGCTCCACACACCGGTGTGCCTCCGCGCTCAGAGGCCAGGGATCTTGATCGTGTAATGGGCGCCGACGCTGAGCACCGAGGGGTGATCGCCGTCTCCGGCGAAGACACGGTCGTAGGACGCCCCGAAGCCGAAGCCGCCGAGGAGGCTCAGGTCCACCCCACCGCTCAGACCGAAGTAGGTCTCGCAGGATATCGAGCCGGGGCGCCACCCACGGTTTGATCGCGAGGGCCGGATTGGGAATCTTGAGCGCGAAACCCAGCCCGACGGGGAAGTGCAGGATGTCGCCCCCGAACCGGTCGGCGTACTCCACCCCGCCCTGAAGGCCCACGCTGAGGGGAATCAGCGGACCGCCGAACACCTTGAGGCCGACATATCCTCCCAGACCCGTCTCCGCGCCCGCGCCCGGCAGATCGGGATCCCACCGCGAGACCACCCCGGCGATCCCCAGCGGGCCAAGCCCGAGCGAGGCCCGGGCGCCGTAGGCCGTGCCCTCGCCGTAGTCCTTGTCGGGGAACCCCACCTCACCCCCGATGGTCAGGCCACCCGCGATCCCTCCCTGATACACGGCGAGCCCGGTCGCCTGGGCGCCGAGCCGCGAGGTCAGGGTCAGGCCCAACACCACGGCCACGAGCGAAGCGGTACGGCGCATGGGACCTCCGGACGGTTCCGGTCGAAAAGGCGCCACAAGCTAGCGAGGCGCGGGGAGGGGAGTCAATGAGCGGATCGCGGCGGCCGCAGAAGCCAGTCCGCCGGCGCCGCGAGAGCCGCCAGCCACTTGCGTCCTCCGGGCCCCGACCCGGAGCGCTCCCGCTCGTGCCCCGGCTCAGCGATGCCAGGCGAGCCCGACGCCCACGCCCTCGTAGTCGCCCAGGGCGCCGCTTACGCGGACATCCCAGCGGGGGGAGAGGCTGATGTCCACGCCGAGGCCGAGCCCGAACTGTGCGTCGTCGTCCACGACCCGGTCGCTGCCGAAGGTGGGGGCGATGACCGGGTGCACGTACGGGGTGAAGCTCACCTTGGAGCCCTCCAGCAGCACCTGCCGGCCGAACGTGGCGCCGAGGGGCACGAGAAACCCGGCGTCGCCGTCGAAGAACAGCGCGCCGAACCCGCCCGTGAGCGAGACATCGAGGGGGAACTCCTCCGAATGGCGGGAGACCAGAATCCGGCCGTCAATCCCGGCGCCGAACTGGGCCTCGTCGGTCCGGTCAATATCCGCGAACCCCAGATGAAGGCCGAAGTCGAACCGGGGCTGCGCCCGGCGATACTCGCCCTCCAGCGCCAGGTTGTAGCCGTCTCCCGGATCCGAGATGTAGCCCCCGAGCTCGCTCGTCCGGAAAGCCCGGTAGGGACTCTTGAACAGCGGAGTCCCGAGCGTCTGGCCGGCCAGGTCCGACACCGAGAGCCCGGCCAGGAGACCGACCAGGACCGCGCTACGACGCATGAGCCTCTCCTTTCACCTGTTCCGCCACGACGCGCACCGTGTTGTGCACCACCTGAAGGAATCCCCCCGCGACGGCAAACCGGCGCGTGACCTCGCCGGTCCGGATGGTCAGGATGCCCTGCCCGAGCAGGGTCATGAACGGCGCGTGCCGCGGCAGGATCCCGACCTCGCCGTCGTAGGCCGGTGCGATCACCGCCGCAGCCTCCCCGTCGAAGATGGACGCCTCGGGCGAAATGACGGTGACCCGCATCACGCGCTCGCCAGCTTCTTGGCCTTCGCCACCGCCTCGTCAATCCCCCCGACCATGTAAAAGGCCTGCTCCGGCAGGTCGTCGAACTCGCCCGAGAGCACTCGCTCGAAGCTCTCGACGGTGTCGCCCAGCTTGACATACTTGCCGGGGAAGCCGGTGAACTGCTCGGCGACATGGAACGGCTGGGAGAGAAACCGCTGCAGCCGCCGGGCCCGGGCCACCACGAGCTTGTCCTCCTCCGAGAGCTCGTCCATGCCCAGGATGGCGATGATGTCCTGGAGGTCCTTGTAGCGCTGGAGCGTCTTCTGGACACCCACCGCTACCTGGTAGTGCCGCTCCCCGACGTACTGCGGGTCGAGGATCCGGCTGCTCGAATCGAGCGGATCTACCGCCGGGTAGATGCCGATTTCCGCGATCGCGCGGGAGAGCACCACCGTCGCGTCGAGGTGGGCGAACGCCGTCGCCGGGGCAGGGTCGGTGAGGTCGTCGGCCGGGACGTAGATGGCCTGGACCGAGGTGATGGAGCCCTTCTTGGTGGACGTGATCCGCTCCTGCAGATCGCCCATCTCGGTCGCCAGGGTGGGCTGGTACCCCACCGCGCTCGGCATCCGGCCGAGCAGGGCCGAGACCTCGGACCCTGCCTGGGTGAAGCGAAAGATGTTGTCAATGAAGAGCAGCACGTCCTGGCCCTCGACGTCGCGGAAATACTCCGCGATCGTGAGCCCGGTGAGCCCCACCCGGAGCCGCGCGCCCGGCGGCTCGTTCATCTGGCCGTAGATCAGGGCGCAGCTCTTGAGCACCCCGCTCTCGCTCATCTCGAGGTAGAGATCGTTCCCCTCGCGGGTCCGCTCGCCCACGCCGCAGAAGACCGACTTCCCGCCGTGACCCCTCGCGACGTTGTTGATGAGCTCCATGATGATGACCGTCTTGCCCACGCCGGCCCCGCCGAAGAGACCGATCTTCCCGCCCTTGACGAAGGGCGCGATCAGATCGATCACCTTGATGCCGGTCTCGAAGATCTCGGTCTTGGGCTCGAGGTCGGTGAACCGGGGGGTCTCCCGGTGAATCGGCCACCGCTCGTTGTCCGGCGGAATCGGCGGGCCGCCGTCCACCGGCTCGCCCAACACGTTGAGAATCCGGCCCAACGCCGCGGGCCCGACCGGCGCCGTGATCGGCCGGCCCGTGTCCACCACCTTCATTCCCCGCACCACCCCGTCGGTACTGCTCATGGCCACGGCGCGCACCTGGTTCTGCCCAATATGCTGCTGCACCTCGGCCACCAGCCGGATCGGGACCGGGCCATCGCGGTCCTCCAACACCAGCGCGGTATAGATCTCGGGCAGATGATCGGGCTCGAACTCCACGTCGAGCACCGGGCCGATCACCTGCACCACCCTGCCGATATTCTGGGTCGCCGTCGCTGTCGCCATGTTCCGCCGTTCCTGTCCTCGTCAGGGCGCGGCCGGCCCCCGCCGGCCCGCCGGTCCCCTACCCTTCCAGCGCCGCCGCACCGCCCACGATCTCGCTGATCTCCTGCGTGATGTAGGCTTGCCGCTGCCGGTTATAGGTGCGCTGGAGCACCTTGTACAGCTCGCCCGCGTTATCCGTCGCGTTCTTCATGGCAGTCCGCCGGGCCCCGTGCTCCGAGGCCGCCGTCTCCACCAGACCGCGGTACACCTGATTGCGGACGTAAAGCGGCAAGAGCCGCGCGACCAGCTCGTCCGCGCTGGGCCGGAGGATGTAGTCCGCCTGCCCCCGGCCCCGCCGCCGCTCCGGCGCGCTCACGGGCAGGATGCGCAGCACCGTGGGCGGCGTCGAGAGCGGGCTGTTGAACCGGGCGTACACCAGGTCCACACTCGCCAGCCGCCCCGCCTCGTAGTCCGCGATCAGCGGCGCGACCATCCCGATCGCGTGCCGGCCCTCGGGCCGGTCGCCGATGTCCGTACGCTGGGTGGCCAGGGGCCGCCCGGAGTACTTGAAAAAGCCGATACCCTTCTTGCCCACCGCGTGGAGCTCGACCTCGTAACCCGCCCCTTCCAGCTCCTCGATCCGCTTGCGGGCTTCCTTGATCAGGTTGGCGTTGAACCCGCCGCACAGGCCCCGGTTCGAGGTGAGGAGAACGACCGCCGCCCGCACCGGCCCGCCCTTGGCCGGGGGCGCGGGCCGGCGGAGCAACGGAAAGCGCAGGGCCAGCTCCGGGGTCACCAGGTCGGCGATCACCTCGGCCAGCGCGGCCGCGTAGGGCCGCGCCGCGATCACCTTGTCCTGGGCCCGCTTCAACTTGGACGTGGCCACCAGCTCCATCGTCCGCGTGATCTTGCGCGTGTTCTGGACGGAGCGCATCCGCCCCTTGAGGGCGCGCGACGGCTTGGCCATCTAAGCGGCCTTGAAGAGCGGCTTGAACGCGAGAATCGCAGCCTTGAGCCGGCCCGAAAGCTCCTCGTCGAGCACCTTCCGGGTACGGATCCCGTCCAGCACCTCGGGATGGGCGGTGCGGAGGAATTCCAGGAACTCCGCCTCCCACTTGCGGCAGTCCCCGACCGCCACATCATCCAGGTAGCCGTTGGTGCCCGCGTAGATGATCGCGACCTGCTCCTCCACCGGCACCGGCGCATACTGCGGCTGCTTGAGGATCTCCACCATGCGCGCCCCCCGGGCCAGGAGCTGCTGGGTGGCCGGATCCAGCTCCGACCCGAACTGGGCGAACGCCTCGAGCTCGCGGTACTGGGCCAGCGAAAGCCGGAGCGGCCCTGCGACCTGCTTCATCGCCTTGATCTGCGCGTTGCCGCCCACCCGGCTCACGCTGATGCCGACGTCGAGAGCGGGCCTCACGTTGGAGTAGAAGAGATCGGTGGTGAGGTAGATCTGGCCATCGGTGATCGAGATGACGTTGGTCGGAATGTAGGCCGAGACGTCGCCCGCCTGGGTTTCGATCACCGGAAGTGCGGTGAGCGAGCCGCCGGGCTTCTTGATCCGGGGGTCGAGCCGCACCACGTCGGGGTTCTCGGAAATCTTCGCCGCCCGCTCGAGCAGGCGGCTGTGGAGATAGAACACGTCGCCCGGATACGCCTCGCGCCCCGGAGGCCGGCGCAGAATGAGCGAGAGCTGGCGATAGGCGGCCGCCTGCTTGGACAGGTCATCGTAAATGCACAGGGTCGCCTCGCCGTGCTCGTACATGAAGTGCTCGGCCATGGCGCACCCGGCGTAGGGCGCGATGTACTGGAGCGGGGCCGGATCGGCAGCCGAGGCCACCACGACGATGGTGTACTCCATGGCCCCGTGTTCCTTGAGTCGCTCCACCACCGAGGCCACCGTCGAGCGCTTCTGCCCGATCGCGACGTAAACACAGATCACCCCCTGCCCCTTCTGGTTGATGATCGTGTCCACCGCGATCGCCGTCTTCCCCGTGCCCCGGTCGCCGATGATCAGCTCGCGCTGGCCGCGGCCGATCGGGATCATCGAGTCGATCGCCTTGATCCCGGTCTGGAGCGGCTCCTTGACCGGCTGCCGGACGATGATCCCGGGCGCGATCATCTCCACGGCCCGCCGGTGCGTCGCCTCGATCGGGCCCCGGCCGTCCACCGGCTGCCCCAGCGGGTCCACCACCCGCCCCAGCAAGCCCCGCCCGCAGGGCACCTCCAGCAACCGCCCGGTGCAACGCACCTCGTCGCCTTCCTTCAGCTTGAGGTAGTCGCCCAAGATCACCGCCCCGACGTTGTCCTCTTCCAGGTTGAGCACCATCCCGTGCACCACCTCGCCCGTCTCCGACGAGGTGAACTCGAGCATCTCGCTCGCCATCGCCCGGTTGAGACCATAGATGCGCGCCACCCCGTCCCGGACCTCGAGGACCGTCCCGACCTCGTTGACGTCCACCGAGGCCAGTTCCGCTCGCTCGATTTCCCGGAGCAGCACCTCCTTGAGCTCCCCAGGGCGCAGTACCGTTTGGGTTGCCATAGTCCTCGATGATGGTGGAGAAAGGCGCCAGTCGGCCAGCTTGTGAAAATTATCACAATCCCGCGGACCGAGCAACACCTGTCGCGCCGCGGGCCGCAGGTCGGATATAATCGCCCACCATGGAAGCCGAAAGCCTCACGCCGCCATCCGGCCGGGGCCCCGACGGGTCCGCTCGCCGCCACTTGACGAGACTCGGGCGGCTCGGGGACCGCCTCCTGCGACGGGCGGTTCGACTGGGCCTCGACGAGCAGGCAGTCCTGCTCGCCTGCGCGGCGGTGATCGGTGTTGCGGCAGGCGCCGCGACGCTCGCCTTCTACGGCCTGCTCGATGGGGTGAGCGCCCTGGTCACCCGGGTCGAGGCCGCGGCGGCGATCCCTCGGGTGGCCCTGGCGGCTCCCGTTCTGGCGGCTGGATTGGCGCTCGCCCGTCTGCTGGTGCGCCACCTCGCGGAGGATTCCCCCGGCGAGAACGTGCCCGATCTCATGCGGGCCGTGGTTCGCCGCGGCGGGCGGATTCGGCTGCAGTTTGTTCTGGTCAAGAGCGCCGCGGCCGCCGTGACCATCGCCACCGGCGGCTCGGTGGGTACCGAGGGCCCGGCCGCCGTGCTGGGGGGCGGGCTCGGCAGCACCATCGGACAGGGACTCAGATTCCGGGCCAACCGACTCAAGCTCCTGGTGGGATGCGGCGCCGCCGCCGGGCTCTCCGGCGCCTTCGGCGCGCCCGTTGCGGGGACGTTTTTTGCCCTCGAGAAGATTCTCGGTAATCTGCGCGCTTCATGGCTCGCGGCCGTGGCGGTGGCGAGCGTCATGGCCGCCGCCGTCACCCGCAGCGTGCTGGGCAGCAATCAGGTGATCCGCATTCCCCGGCTCTACGAGCCGAGCCGGGGTCGGGAGCTCGCGGCCTACGCTCTGGTGGGTCTCCTCTGCGGGGCCGTGGGCGTGCTCTATTCCCGCGGCACCTGGGCCCTCACCGACCTCCTGGCCGCTGCGCCCCGCTGGCTGCGGCTCGGCCTCGGCGCCCTCGGCGTGACGGGGCTCGGGGCGCTGTTCCCGCCCGCCCTCTGGGGCCCCGGCCATCAGTTGGACCTCGGCAGTCTTGCGCGAACGCCCGCCCTGGTGCTCGCCGCCCTGGCCCTCGCGCGGATCGCGGCGACGGGCCTCACGCTCGGGGCAGGCGGGGTGGGCGGCGTCTTCACGCCTGCGATGCTGATCGGCGGCTCGGCGGGGGGAGCCGCAGGGGTGCTGTTGCGCGATCTGTTCCCGGGGTCCGGCATCGCGGTGGGGCCGTTCGCCCTGGTGGGCATCGGCGCCGCGGTGGCCGGAGCCACCCACGCCCCGCTCACGGCCATGTTCATCGTGCTCGAGCTCAGCGGCGACTATGGCCTCATACTCCCCGTGATGCTCGCCGCGGCGCTCGGGTACGCCATGGGACGATGGCTCCACCACGAGTCCATCTACTCCGAGTGGCTGGCGCGCCGCGGCGAGCGGCTGAGTCACGGGACCGATCAATCGGTCCTCGACCTGCTGCTCGTCCGAGACGCCTGCCAGTACCAGCCCGTGGTTGCCCGGGCCGACAGCCGGCTGGCGGACACTCTTCCCTCGCTGGTTGCCAGCTCGCAGCCGGAATTCCCCGTGCTCGATGCGGAAGACCGCGTGGTGGGCCTGCTCACCTGGGCGGACATCAAGGAGGTCCTGTCGGACCGCCAGCGCCACGCGGCGACGACCATAGGCACCCTGGCCCGTCCCTGCGCCGAAATGGTCACGCCGAACGACACCCTGCTCCGAGCGCTCCGATTGCTCGGCGCGCGTGATGCTTACCTGCTCCCGGTGGTGGATCCAGTTCAGGGCAATCGCCTGATCGGGGTGATCGGCCGGCAGGAGATCTTCGCCGCCTACGAGCGGGAGACGGCCTGAGGGGGGCGCCGGCGGCCACCCCGAGTGACCGCAGCGGCGCGAGGATATCGTGGCCCCGAGTCGTCAGAGACGGCTTCGGGTCCGCCCGCGGGCGAAGGCGGCCAACACCCCTCGGGGGCCAAGAGCGGCCAGTGCCCCGGCCGGCACCCCGGCGATCCGGCGCGCCGTGGCACTCAGGTGGCTCGCAGTGGCGAAGCGAAGGATCCGCGCCACCCGGGCCGCGTCGTAGCCGGGGTTTCCCAGCAGCCACGCTGCAGTCGCGATCCGGGTGAGGTCAATCACTCGCTTGAGATTGGGGGCGCCGCCCGCCCCGAACTGGCGGGAGAGGTGCTCCCGGCTCAGTCCCCAGCGCGCGGCGAGCCAGGCCGTGCGCATCGGGTGGTCGGGCCGGTCGAGGAGGTAAAACCAGAGCTCGCGCTGCAGGGGGTCGCTGAGCCGGAGCATCCGGCAGGCATCGCCCAGCGCGCGACGCCGCTCCACCGTCGCCGCCCAGCGCGAGGCCAGCTCGCCGGCCACCGCGTTGTCCACCCCCTCCACCAGCACGCCGGACACCTGGGCTTCGGCACAGGCCAGAAGCAGCTCGCCATCGTCAGGCCGAAAGGGGGCAAAGGCAACCAGCGGAATTCGGGGATAGCGAGAGCGGCAGACCAGGAGCTCGTCCAGTGCCGGGCCCGGCGCGGCGAAGATGATCCCGTCCACCAGGCTCTGTCCCAAGGCCCGCTCCAGCTGGGTGCGGGACCGGCACCGAGCTACCCGCCAGGGGTGGCCCGGAGGCAGGCTCCGTCGCAGGGCTTGACTGGCCTCGGCACCGGTGCGGTAGAGAACCAGGACCGGCACGGTCAGGGTCCGGGAGGAGCGAGCTCCGGCCGCGAGGGGCGACCTGCCCCCACGGCAATCAGGGTGCGCGCCATCTCGCCGGCTCGCTTGAGGACACCGCGGGCGTTGTCGTAGCTCAGCGTCTCGAGCGCCTGGTCGAGGGTGAGCCAGCGATGGTCACTGATCCCCTCGTCGGTCTGGGGTCTCACCTCCCCCTGGGGGCTCTCGAACAGAAAGAAGTGGCAGAACTTGTGGATGTGGCGGCCGCGAAAGCGGACGTGCCAGTCTATGATCCGGATGGGACCGTGGAGGATGAGATCATCGAGACCGGTTTCCTCCGCAGTTTCCCGGAGGGCGGCCTCCGCGGGCGTCTCCTCGCCCTCCAGGTGGCCCTTGGGAAAACCCCAGTGCCCGTACGGATCGCGGATCAGGAGGAAACGCGGGGTGCGATCCGGCTGGCGCCGGAACACGATCCCCCCGGCTGAGACCTCGCGCTCGGGGTTCCGCTTCTTACCCTTTCCCACGAGTCTCTCCGCCCGGCTGGCGCATCAGAACACCGAGAACTTGAAGTATTTCCGGGGGTTGGCCTGGATGTCGCGGATCAACTGCCGCAGGTCCCGCATCGCCTCGGTGGTTTCATTATAAAGGGCGCTGTCGCGGGACAGCATGCCGAGCGTGCCCTGTCCCGCCTGGATCCGGGTCATGATGGAGTCCACGGCAACGAGCGTCTGGACCAGATTGGCTTCATGGGCCCGGGCCGCGGCGAGCAACCCCCTGAGATCGCCCGCCGCTTGCCGCACGTCGCCGGAGGCGGCGGCGGCATTGTCCAGGACGGTCTGGAGCTGGCCGCCGCTGGTGGCCGAGTCGGCCCGGCCGAGGAGGGCTTGGAGATCCTGCGAGGCGGCGAGGACGGCGCCGCTCGCGCTGTCGATGTTCCCGGTGACGACGTTGAGCCGGCTGGTCTGGTCCTGGGTGAAGCGGAGCAGCCGGTTGACGATCTGGCCGAAGTCCCGGATGCTGCCGCGGAGCTCCTGGACGGCGGCGGAGTCGAAGGTGGTCTGGACGCGCTCGGCCACGGCGGCGATGTCGTTGGCGATGCGGCCGGCCTGGGCGGTGAGCTGGCCCACGTCAGGCAGGGTGGCCCCAGGCCACTGGGAGCCGCCGGGTGCCGCGGTTTCCTCGAGCATCCGGCGGACATTGGGGTCGTCGGAGGGCGCCTGGCGCGACACGATAGTGGCGGTCCACTCGCCGAACAGGCTCTGCGACGCGGCGATCACGGCGGGATCGGACGGGAGGTCCACCCCCTGGATCATTCGGAGGTCGGCCTCGACCCACTCGCCCGCCAGGCGGATAGCCTCGACCCGCCCGACCCGTACGCCGCGGAGAGTCACCGGTGCGCCGGGCGTCAGCCCCCCCACCGTCCGGAACCGCGCGGTGCGGATCTCGTGGCGCTTCCCCCAGTCGCTTTCGCTCAGCCACAGCGCGCCGCCCAGGGTCGCCGCGAGGCCGAGCAAGAGCACCAACCCGACCAGGAACTCGTTGCGCCCCTTCACCGCTCCTCCGCCAGGGCCGCGAGCCGCTCGAGGTCCATCGGCCTGCCCTCGATGAAGTTCCGCACGACCGGGTCGTCGGTGTGGCGGATCGCCTCGATGGGGCCCACTTGCCGGACCCGGCCCTGATAGAGCATGGCGATCCGGTCGCCCACGGTGTAGGCACTCCGCATGTCGTGGGTCACCACCACGCCCGTCACCCCCAGCTCCCGGCGGGCGCGCAGCATCAGCTCGTCAATGACGGCGGAGGTGACCGGGTCGAGCCCGGTCGTCGGTTCGTCGTACAGAATGTAGCGCGGCCGCAGCGCGATGGCGCGGGCGATCCCCACGCGCTTGCGCATGCCGCCGGACAGCTCCGCCGGGAACCGGTCCTCCGCATCGGCCAGGTCCACCAGGGCGAGGCTGTCCCGGATGCGGCTTCGGATGGTGGCCTCGTCGAGACCCTGCCGTACCAGCCCGAGCCGGATGTTGTCGGCCACGGTCAGGGAATCGAACAGCGCGGCGAACTGAAAGACGTAGCCGATTTTCCGCCGCAAGCGGGTGAGCTCCTCGTGGTCGAGCTCGTGGACCACCGCGCCGTCCACTTCGACCAACCCCGAGTCCGGCGCGAGCAGGCCGACGATGTGCTTGAGGGCGACGCTCTTGCCCGAGCCCGAGAACCCGATGATGACGGTGGTCTCGCCGTCGGGAATGTCGAGCGTGAAGCCAGCCAGCACCCGCTTGGGGCCGAAGGCCTTGGAGACGTTCGCGAACCGGATCATCGCGCGCGGGCCCGGCGGTCCGGCACTCCGGCGGCGTGCCTCACAGCAACACCAGCGCCCAGAAGGCGTCGAGCACCAGGATCGCCTCGCAACCGAGGACCACCGCCCGGGTGGTGCTGCGGCCCACGCCTTCCGCGCCGCCCTTGGTGGCCAGCCCCATCATGGCGCCAGCCAGGGTGACCGCGGCACCGAAGCTCGCGGCCTTGACCAGCCCGAACCAGATGTCCTTGAAGCGGTAGAAGAGCCGGAGCCCCTTGACGAACTCGAGGGTCGTGAGCTCGAGCAGGTTGATCGAGGTGATCCAGCCGGCGGCGATCCCGGTGACCACGGCCAGCGAGGTGACGAAGGGGAACATGACCGCGCCGGCCAGCACTCGCGGCACGACCAGATAGCTTTTCGGATTGTAGGCCAGTGTCTCCAAGGCGTCCACCTGCTCGGTGACCCGCATGGTGCCCAGCTCGGCGGCGATGTTGGCCCCGACCCGGCCGGCCAGCGCGAGCCCGGTCAGCACGGGACCCAGCTCCATCATGATGGTCTTGCCGACCAGGGCGCCCACGAAATAGATCGGGACCGCGCCGGTGAAGATGTAGCGGGAAAGCAGCGCCAGTACGATGCCGGTGAAGGCGGCGATGAAGAGGGCGATGGGCACGGAGTCCACGCCGAGCCGCCGCATCTGGGCCAAGAGCAGGGGGAGCCAGGTGCGCAGATCGGCCAGCGCCCGCCCCGTCTCGACGGCGCCGCGTCCGACCCGCGTGACGAGGCGGGGGAGCAGCCCACCGGGGGCGGCCAAGGTGTGAGGCACGCCGAAAAGCTACGGGCCGGGCGAGGGGGTGTAAATGGGGCGCCGGGGCGGCGGCTGGCCGGGATGGGCGCCGCCGGGAAGGACCCCGGGTGGCGGGGCTGGCGATCTCTCGGGCACCGGCAATAGCGGGGTGAGCACGGGGTGCCACCGGGAAGGCCACCAGGCGGCGGCGCTAGCGATGCCGCCTCACGCCGCAAAACTCGCCAGGGCCCGCCCCACCTCGCCTTCCCGGAGCCGCTTCAAGGCGCGGTCGCGGAGCTGGCGGACCCGCTCGCGCGTGACCCCCAGCATCCCCCCGATCTCCTCGAGGGTGTGCTCGCGCCCCCCGTCCAGCCCGAAGTAGAGCCGGAGCACCTTGGCGTCGCGGGCGGGAAGGGTCGCGAGGGCGCTCTCGATCTCGTCGCTGAGAAAGCGATCCATCGCCTCCTCCTCGGCGTCGGCCTGATCCTCGACCACGAACCGCTCGATCAGGGCCCGGTCCCCCTCGGGGTCCAGCGGGGCGTCGAGCCGCACATCGCTGGTATTGAGCGCGGCCAGCGCCTGCACCACCTCGAGGGAGAGCCCGGTGGCATGGCTGATCTCCTCCGGGGTCGGCTCGCGGCGCAGTTCCTGGCGGAGCGCCTCGGCGGTCCGGACGATCCGGGAAAGATCCGCGGTCCGGTTGAGAGGGACCCGGACCGTTCTCCCCTGCCGGGCCAGCGCGGCCAGGATCGCCTGGCGAATCCACCAGACCGCGTAGGAAATGAACTTGACCCCTTGATCCGGATCGAACTTCCGTGCCGCCGTGAGCAGCCCCACGTTCCCCTCGCCGATCAGGTCGGTGAGCGGGAGGCCCCGATTCTGGTATTTCTTGGCGACCGAGATGACGAAGCGCAGGTTCCGTTTGACCAGCTCCTGCATCGCCTCCGGATCGCCCGCCCGCACCAGCCGGGCGATGGCGATCTCCTGCTGCGGCGTAAGCAGGGGGGTCTGGCTGACTTCGTAGAGGTACTGGTCCAGAATGTCGCGGTCGGCGTCGTAGACGCCCAGCGTCTTGGCGGTCTCCCGCTTGCCCCGCCGGGACTTCTTGGCCGGCTGGGTGGTCAGCAGAATTTTCTGCACCTCGCTCAGGGCCGGCTGGGGCCCTGGTTTCGCGGCTCCCCCCGCCGATCGAGCCGCCGCTGGCGCGGCCTTGGTGGTCTTGGCCGCCGAGGTCCGGCCCTCCGCGGCGCCCTGCTTGGCCCCCGGACGGCGCCCGGGGCCGGATCGCTTGGTCATTCCCTGGTTCTATCCTCTCGCCCCACGGCGAGGTTGGCCCGCCTCGCTTGACACTGCTCGGGCTCCGCCGCTAGCTTCTCGTGCTCGCAACACCCGGAGCCGCGCGAATATAACGGGGGCGTAGCTCAGTTGGGAGAGCGCGTGAATGGCATTCACGAGGTCAGGGGT
>JBBIMQ010000031.1:0-8822 GCA_037444345.1 Gemmatimonadota bacterium
GGGGCCGCCGGTTGCAGCGAGCCGGGCGCCGGATCCTCCGCGCCGCCGCCGACACCTATCGCGCCGGCGCGATCCGCCAGCTCGAGACCTTGGCCGAGCGGCTGGGGGCGCCCTGTGTGGCGGGGGCGCCGGGTGGCGATCCCGCCGCGGTGGCGTTCGACGCGATCGAGGCCGCGGCGAGTCGCGGCGCGGACACGGTGCTGATTGACACCGCGGGCCGGCTCCACACCCAGGAAGGCCTGATGGAGGAGCTCCGCAAGGTGGCCCGGGTCGTGGCGCGCAAGCGGCCCGGCGCGCCGCACGAGACCCTGCTCGTGCTCGATGGCACCGTGGGGCAGAACGCCGTGCAGCAGGGCAAGCTCTTCAATCAGGCGGTCCGGCCTACCGGGATCATCGTCACCAAGCTGGACGGCAGCGCGCGGGGCGGGGCCGTCGTGGCGCTCCGCCGCGAGCTCGACATCCCGATTCGCTTTCTGGGTGTCGGCGAAGGACTGGAGGATCTCGAGCCCTTCGAGGCCGCCGCGTACGCCGACCGCCTGCTGGCCGACGCGTGACACCGCCGTCCTGAATGCCTGCCCTGCGGTCCGACACGCCGATCAAGTTTCTCAAGGGCATCGGCGAGCGCCGGGCCGAAGCCTTCGCGCGACTGGGTATCCGGACCGCCGCCGATCTGCTCTGGCACATTCCCTTCCGGTATCTCGACGCCTCCACCGTGACCCCGCTCGCCCGGGCCCGGGTGGGCGACGAGGTGGCCTGCGTGGGGCGGGTGATCGCCAAGCGGCTGATGCCGACCCGGAGCGGGCTCAAGATCTTCACCGCCGTGCTTCGGGACCAGAGCGGGATGCTGGAGTGCGCCTGGCCGGGACAGGCATTCCTCGATCGCTCGATCCAGGTGGGGCAGACACTCCTGGTTGCGGGCCCGGTCCGGTTCTACCACGGCCGGCAGGTCAACCCGCGCGAGTTCGTGATCCTGAGCGACGGCAATGGTGAGGAGCAGCCCGCGCCGGCGGGCCAGGTGCTGCCGGTGTATCGGGCCACCGAAGGGCTCTCCCACCGAGTGATCCGCGGCCTGATCCACCGGCACCTCGATCAGCTCGTCGCCCTGGCGCCCGACGTGCTCCCTGAGCCGGTCCGGGGGAGGCTCGATCTTCCCCCCCTCGCCGACGCGCTGCGGGCGGTGCACCGTCCCGCCACGGTCGAAGAGGCCGAACGGGGGCGGCGCCGGCTGGCCTTCGATGAACTGCTGGACCTCCAGCTCATGTTAGGAAGAGCCCGGGTCATCGCCAAGCGGCGGCGGGCCGGCGTGCCGTTCGCCGTCAAGGGTGACCTCACCCGGCGGCTGGCGGAGGCGCTGCCGTGGCCGCTGACCTCGGATCAGCGGCGCGCCCTGCGCGAGATCACCGCCGACATGACGGCCTCCGAGCGGATGCACCGCCTGCTCATGGGCGATGTGGGAACCGGGAAGACCGTGGTGGCGCTCTTCGCCATGCTGCTCGCGCTGGAGAACGACTACCAGGCGGCCCTGATGGCCCCGACCGAGCTCCTGGCGGAGCAGCATGCCGCCACCCTGGCGGGACTGCTCGAGCCGCTCGACCTCCGCCCCGAGCTCCTGGTGGGGCGACTGACCGCGGCGGAGAAGGCCGCCCGCCGGCGCAAACTGGCGAGGGGGCAGGCGCGCCTGGTCGTGGGAACCCATGCCTTGATCGAGGAGAGCGTCGCCTTCGAGCGGCTCGGCCTCGTGGTGATTGACGAGCAGCACCGCTTCGGCGTGGAGCAGCGCGCCACGCTCATCGCCAAGGGCGACGCGCCGGACGTGCTGCTCCTCTCCGCAACCCCGATTCCGCGTTCCCTCGCCCTCACTCGCTTCGGTGACCTGGATGTCTCGATCCTGCGCGAAAAGCCCCCCGGCCGGGGCCGGGTGCGGACCGGGATCCGGACCAGCGCGCAGCGGGAGCGGGCCCTGGAGTTCGTGCGGCAGCAGTGCCTGGCGGGACGCCAGGCCTACGTCGTCTTGCCGGTGATCGAGGAGTCGGAGCGGGCGGACCTCCGGGCCGCCACCACGATGGCGGAACGGCTCGCCGCCCGCTGGCCCGACCTCGTGGTCGGCCTGGTGCACGGGCGGCTCCGGCCCGACGAGCGCGACGCCCGGATGCGGCGCTTCCGGGCCGGCGAGATTCAGGTGCTCGTGGCCACCACGGTGATCGAGGTGGGGATAGACGTTCCCAATGCGACGGTGATGCTGATCGAACATCCCGAGCGATTCGGATTGGCGCAGTTGCATCAACTGCGCGGCCGGATCGGGCGGGGGGCGGCGGAGAGCTACTGCATCCTGCTCACCGACGAGCCGGTGCCGTCCCGGCTGCGCGCCTTCGCCGCGACCGACGACGGGTTCCGGATCGCCGAGCTGGATCTGGAGGAGCGGAAGATGGGCGACCTGCTGGGCGAACGGCAGGCCGGGAGCTTCGAGCTCCGGGCCGCCCGGCTCCCGGATGACGCCGCCCTCCTGGATGCCGCGCGCCGCGCCGCGGCCGACCTTCTGGCCGAGGACCCGCTCTTGGTCAAGGCGAAACACCAGGCGCTTCGGGAGCGAGCGCTCCGGCGCTACCCGCGAGGCGTGGAACTGTTCCGGGTGGGATGACGGGCCGCCGCACGCGGCCGGCCCCGCCAGCGTTGCCGCAGGCGCTGGTCTCGCTCCCCCGGCTACCGGCCGCCGGCCTGCCCCGCACCGGTCACGGTCCTTCCGGCGAAGCGTTCCCCGCCTCCGCCAGGCGCGGGTTTCCGCCCTGGCATCAGAACGACAACCGCAGGCCGATCCCCGCCTGGCCGCTGCTCACCCTGAGCTCCGGCTCGAACGGGATGTTCGCCGGCGGCTTCTTGGGCCGGGTGAGTTCCCAGACAAAGAGCGCCCCGGCGCCGAGGAGCGCCGCCTCGCCGCCCAGCAGCCAGCGGCGCGCCCGGCGGTCGTCGCGGAGGGAGGCCTGGTAGAACTGTTCGGCCCGGGGATCGAGGTAGCGGCCGGACGGTGCAGTCCGGCAGCGGGTCGGGTCTGCCGCGCAGTAGGCCTCGAGCCGGTCGAAGGCGCGGTTGGCATCGGCGTGGGCTTCCGCGGCCTGCCATCCCATCCCCAGCGCGGCGGCCAGCGCCAGCCACTTGCCGTACCGGACCTCGAAAGGGGTGTGCTGGGCGGCGAGCGGTCCGGCGCCCGGACCGGCGAGGCCGAGCAGGAGGCACCCGAGCCAGAGGGGATGGACCGCTCTCATCGCCGCAGTCGGTGGAGATCGCCCCGCCCGCCCAGGGCGATGAACTGCCCCTCGCCGAGCGGAAGTGGCGGTGCCTCGGCGGGGCGGCCGAGCCTGAGCTGCCAGATCTCGGTCCCGCTGAAGCGATCGAGCGCGTGGAGCACCCCGTCCGCACCACCCACGAGCAGCCACTGGTCCAGCACGGCCGGCGTGCCCACGGGCGGCCAGCGGAAGGCGGCCAGGCGGGTGGCAACGAGCGCGGGCTCGACCCGGACCAGCCACAGCGTTCCGCTCTGGGTCACGCAGTAGAGGGTGTCGCCCTGGACGGCCGGGGCGGTGAGCACCGGGCCGTCCAGCCGGACCTGGCTCTGGATGGCGAGCGACACGGGTTCCAGCGCAATCACGGTCGAGTCTCCCGTCACCCCGATGAGGTGCTCGCCCACCCGGCGCCACGGGGCCGTGATGGGGCCGGGAGACCGGGCCCTGAGCGTCACCCGGCCGTCCTGCATCCGGACCAGGAACAGGGAATCGTGGGAGGTGATCAGGGCCCGCTCGGCGTCGAGCGCGAGCGCGGGCACCCGGGTCGTGGGGAGTCGGCGGCGCCAGTCCACCTGGCCGGTGCCCTTCCGGATGGCGTAGACCCAGCCGGTGCGCGTGAGCACCACCAGTCGCTCGCCGGCGAGGGCGAGCGGGGCCTGGACATAGCCGGTGGAGAGCCCCCAGGCCTGGCTGCCGCTTTCGGCCCGGAGGGCGTGCACCCGCCCCTCAGGCTGGTCGGTCGCGGCGAACACCAGGTCGCCGTCCCGGAGCACGCCGCCCACCAGGGGCCCGCCGAAGCGCACCGCCCACCGAGTACGGCCGCTGGCCAGGTCCACCGCGACCACCCGGCGATCCGATCCGCCGAGATAGACGTTCGTGCTGTCAGCCGCGAGGGGCTGGCTCGGGCCGCGGAGCGGTTTGCTCTGCCAGAGCCGATAGAGGGGCGTCTCCGGTATCGGAACCGGCTCATGCCGCTCGCCCGGATTGAACGCCGGCACCGGCCGATACCCGGAGCAGGCCGCGTTGACGCTCACCGCCACGACCACTAAACTCCACGCCCTCGCGATCCAGGCCTGCCCTCTCCTCCCGCGACGCCACGCCCGGTCATGCCGATCGTTCGCATCGAGGATCTGCCCGCGCATTCCGGCTCCACCGTCACCGTCCGCGGATGGGTGACGACCACCCGCTCGAGTGGCAAGATCGCCTTTGTCGTCCTCCGCGACGGCACGGGCTACGTGCAGGGCGTTCTCTCGCGCCGGGACGTTACCGACGAGGTCTGGAACCGCTTCGGCCAGCTCACCCTCGAGACCTCGGTCGAGGTCACCGGGAGCTGCCGGGCCGAATCGCGCGCCCCGGGCGGTTACGAACTCCAGCTGAGCGACCTCCGGGTGATCGGCCCGAGCCCCGACTTTCCCATCCAGCCCAAGGAACACGGGACCGCGTATCTCTTCGAGCACCGGCATCTCTGGCTCCGCAGCCGGCGCCAGGTAGCGATTGCGCGGGTGCGGCACGAGGTGGTCCAGGCCATCCGGGACTTTTTCTACCAGCGCGGGTTCATCCTGGTGGACACACCGATCCTCACCGGCTCGATCGGCGAGGACGCCGGCAACCTCTTCAGCACCGAGTACTTCGACCTGGGCCGCGCCTATCTCGCGCAGACCGGCCAGCTCTACGTCGAGGCAGCCTGTGCCGCCCTGGGCAAGGTGTACTGCTTCGGCCCGACCTTCCGCGCCGAGAAGTCCAAGACTCGGCGTCATTTGACCGAGTTCTGGATGGTCGAACCCGAGGTAGCCTTCGCCGACTCGAACGATAACATGCGGCTCCAAGAGGAATTCGTGAGCTACGGGGTGGGCCGCACCCTGGAGCGGCGCGCCGCCGAGCTCCAGGAGCTCGAGCGGGACACCACGGCCCTGGCGCGGGTCCAGCCTCCGTTCCACCGGATCTCCTACACCGACGCCGTGAACCGCCTCCGGAGCCTGGGCTCCGACATCGAATGGGGCCAGGATCTGGGCGGCGACGACGAGACGCTGCTCGCCAACCAGTACGATCGCCCGGTGTTCGTGTTCAACTACCCGCGGGCGGTCAAGGCCTTCTACATGAAGGAGAATCCGGACGATCCGCGCACCGTGCTCAACAACGACTGTCTGGCACCCGAAGGCTACGGGGAGATCATCGGCGGGTCGCAGCGGGAAGACGACCACGACCGCCTCCTCGCCCGCCTCCGGGAGCAGCACCTCGATCCGGAGGCGTACCGCTGGTACCTCGATCTCCGCAAGTACGGCACCTTCGTTCACTCGGGCTTTGGTCTCGGAGTGGAACGCACGGTCGCCTGGATCTGCGGGCTGCCGCACATCAGGGAGACGATCGCGTTCCCCCGGCAAATACACCGGCTCTACCCATAGAGGGCGGGGGATCGGGAAGCGGTGCTCAGCGGGCCTCGGCTCGCTTGGCCTCCTCCCATAACTGGTCGAGTTCCGCGGGCGTTGCCGCGAGGCCGCGTTCAGCGGCCAGGCGCTCCATCGTGTCGAACCGCCGCCGGAATTTCCGGTTGGCCCGATCGAGCGCTGTGCCGGGTTGAATCCGGAGTTTCCGAGCCAGGTTGACCACGGCAAAGAGGAGATCGCCGATCTCGTCCACTAGCGCCTCGGCTGCAGGAGGATGAACCGGTTCGCCGGTCTCGCCGGGCCGGGGAGGAGGGGGCTCGGCGACCTCGGAAGCCAGGGCTTCGATCAACCGGGCGGCTTCCTCGACTTCCTCGCGCACCTTGGCCAGGGGCCCCCGGGCGTCGGGCCAGTCGAACCCCACGGTCGCGGCGCGTTCCTGGAGCCGGTAGGCCAGGTGGAGGCTGGGTAGGTTGGGTGGCAACCCGTCGAGCAGCCCCCGTGGGCGCTCGCGGCGCTTGAGATGTTCCCATCCCTCCGCCGGCCCCAGGTCGAAGAGCTGCGGGTGGCGGCGCCTCATCTTGCGCTCGAGATCGCCGGCCACATCCTCCGGCGAGAACTCACCTCGTTCCTCGGCCAGCACGAGCTGCCACGCCAGATGGAGCAGGAGATCGGCCACCTCCTCCCGGATCGCGGCGGCGTCGCCCTCGGCCAGGGCGTGATCCAGCTCGAAGACTTCCTCGACCAGGTAGGGCCGGAGGGTCTCGCGGGTCTGCACCCGATCCCAGGGGCAGCGCCGGCGGAGGTCGCGCACCATCCGCATGGCGCGTCCAAGCGCTGAATTGTCTTGCATTTATCCTCCTCGGCCGGTATCATACCCGCCGCTCGAGAACCATGTCAAATCCGGATCGGCCAGCCCGCGTCTGGGCGGACATCAGCCTCTCGGCACTCCTGGCCAACGCCCGTACCGTCGCGGCCGTCAGCGGTGCCCGCCTGCTGCCCATGGTGAAGGCCAACGGGTACGGTCTCGGCGCGGTCCAGGTTGCCCGAGCCCTGGAGCGGAGCGATCCCTGGGGGTTCGGCGTGGCCACGCTCGAGGAGGGCCTGGAACTGCGCCGGGCCGGCATCCCCCGGCCGATCATCGTTTTCACCCCGCTGGTTCCAGCTCAGATTCCGGCGTATCTGGAACACGACCTGCGACCGACGGTTTGCGACCCGGAGGGGCTGGCTGCCTGGCAAGCGCAGGGCCGCGCCCGCCCCTACCACCTCGAGGTGGACACGGGTCTGTCGCGCTCGGGCTTTCGCTGGAGCGAAGCCGGTAGCTGGGCCGGGCTCTTGGCCGGAGCCGAGCGGCCGGAGGGAGTCTTCACCCACTTCCACTCGGCGGACGAGGCACCGGCATCGGTCGAGCTGCAGTGGCAGCGCCTGACGGAAGTGCTCCACGTGCTTCCGGCGCGCCCGCTGGTGGTTCACGCCGCCAACAGTGCCGCGGCGCTGCGGGGCCCACGCTACGCCGGTGATCTCGTCCGGCCCGGCATCTTTCTCTACGGCGGCCGGGTGGCCGGGCGGCAGCCCGAGACGGTGGTCCGGGTGCGGGCCCGGGTGGTCGGGCTCCGGACGGTGCGCTCGGGCGAAACGGTGAGCTACGGGGCCACCTGGACCGCTCCGCGGGACACTGTGGTGGCGACCCTCGCGCTCGGCTACGCCGACGGCCTGCCGCGGTCGCTCAGCAATCGGGGCGTGGTCGAGCTCAACGGCGGGCTGGCGCCGATTCTGGGCCGGGTGACCATGGACTTCACCATGGTGGCGCCTGACCGGCCCTGTGCGCTGGGCGACGTGGCCACGGTGTACGGCGAACAGGTTTCGTTGGAGGAGCAGGCCAGCCGGGCCGGGACCATCAGCTACGAGCTGCTCACCTCGCTCGGGGCCCGGGTCGAACGGCGCATCGTGGAATGAGCGGCGCGGATCCCCGATTCATCTCCCTGGTGTTGGGGCTGGCCCGGCAAGCCGAGGAAGCGCTCGACGGCAAGCTGCCGGCGGGCGAGGGCGCGGGGGCAGCGTCGCGCGAGGTGGCACGGGCCCTGATCGACACCCTCGGCATGCTGGAAGAGAAGACCCGGGGCCAACTGACCGCCGAGGAGGCGCGAGTCCTCACCGAGATCCTCACCGCGCTCCGGTTCCGGTTCGTGCGGAGCGAGAAGGCGTGACTGCGGCGGCTCGCCGGGCCGCGATCATCGTGCTGGACGGCCTCGGCTGCGGCGAGGCCCCGGACAGCGCCAGCTACGGTGATGCGGGCAGCGATACGCTGGGGAACGTGGCGCGTGCCGTGGGCGGTCTCCGCCTCCCCCACCTGGAGCGGCTCGGTCTGGGTTGCTGTGCCGCTCTGGAGGGGGTGGCGCCCGCCGCGGAGCCGCAGGCGGCCTGGGGGGTAGCCCTGCCCGCGAGTGCGGGCAAGGACAGCACCACGGGGCACTGGGAGATCTGCGGGCTCCGGCTCCACCAGGCGTTTGCCACTTATCCCGGTGGCTTCCCACCCGAGTTCGTCGCGGCGTTCACCCAGCGGACCGGGCGCGGGGTTCTGGGCAACCGGCCGGCTTCGGGGACGGCGATCCTGGCCGAGCTGGGCGAGGAGCACCTCCGGACGGGTGCCTGGATCCTCTACACCTCGGCGGACAGCGTCTGCCAGATCGCGGCCCACGAGTCGGTCGTGCCGCTGGCGGAGCTCTATGCGGCGTGCCGGATCGCGCGGGAGCTCCTCAGCGGGCCCGGCGCCGTGCTCCGGGTCATCGCTCGGCCGTTTGCCGGCGAGCCGGGGCGCTGGACCAGGACCGCGGCCCGGCGGGATTTCAGCGTCGCACCACCGGCACCGACGCTGCTGGACCATCTGGCCGATCGCCATGTCCCGCGGCTCGGCATCGGGAAGGTGGACGATCTGTTCCCGGGGCGGATCCTGAGCGTGCACCCCGCGGACAACCGCCAGGCCTACCACCTGATCGCGGGCGCGCTCCGCACCCTGCCGCGCGGGCTGCTTCTCGCCAACGTGATCGAGTTCGACCAGTCCTGGGGTCATCGGAACGACATCCCGGGTTTCCACCGCGGGCTGCTCGAGCTCGATGCCGCGCTCGCGGCCCTCCTCGCTCCGGTCCGCGACCAGGACCGCGGT
>JBBIMQ010000031.1:8847-13749 GCA_037444345.1 Gemmatimonadota bacterium
GGGAACGACCCCACCACCCCGTCCACGGACCACTCGCGGGAGCGGGTCCCGGTCCTGGTGTACGGCCGGCGGGTCCGGGCGCGTCCCCTCGGGGAGCGGGCCACCTTCGCCGATATCGGCCAGACCGTGGCCGAGTTTCTCGGAGTGGCGCCCTTGGCGACCGGGACGTCCTTCCTTTCGGAGATCTGGGATGCCTGATCCGCTGGTTGAAGCCGCGCGGGCCGCCCACGCTCGCGCGTATTGCCCCTATTCGCGCTTCGCCGTGGGCGCGGCCCTCGAGGCGGAGGATGGACGGATCTTTGCTGGCTGCAACGTGGAGAACGCCTCGTACGGCCTGACCCTCTGTGCCGAGCGGGCTGCCCTCGCGGCCGCGATCACGGCGGGAGCCCGGCAGTTCCGCCGCCTGGCCCTGGTGAGCGACGCGGACCCGCCGGTGGCGCCCTGCGGAGCCTGCCGCCAGGCGCTGGCGGAGTTCGGCCGGGAGCTGCTGGTGGTAGCGGTGGGGCCGGCCGGCGAGCAGCGCTGGACGCTTGCCGCCCTGCTTCCAGCGGCGTTCGGGCCCCGCAGCCTGCCGGGTGTCACGGGAGTGCCGTCGTGAGCGGCAGGCGCTGGTGGCGCGGTTGGAGCGTGCTCGTGGTCGGCCTCGCGGGGGCGGCACTGGCTGCCGGGTGCCAGGAAAAGCTCACCGCGCCTGGCGAGTGCCCCGACTTCTGCCCCGGGGGCTACGAAGTCCGCGATACGGTGCTCCTGCCGGTCGCCGGCATGGACTCGAGTTACGAGGGCTATCTGCTCGCCGGGCAGGGCGCCTCGCTCCGGGTTTCGGACCGGCTGCCGGCGAGCGAGGACCGCGCCATCCTCCGCTTCAGCCCGCGGGGTGACTCGATCCTGGTAGATTCGCTCCGGCCCTACACCATTGATTCGGTCGCCCTCGAGCTCTCGGTGGTCTATCGCGACACCCTGGTCTCCCAGCCGGTCATCTATCTCTTCCGGCTGCCGGCCACCGTGGACTCGACCACCACCTTCGCCCAGGTGGAGAGCGCATTCTCGCCGGCGAGCATCGTGGACAGCTTCGTGGTGCCGGACTCGCTCCGCTTCCCGCGCCTCCGAGCGGTGTTCGCGGATTCCGCCTCGCTCGCGCGGGTGGCGATCCCGCCGGCCGATAGCGGTGTGCTCGCCCTCGGCGTGAAGCTCGTAGCCCCGAGCCCGACTGGCATCCGGATCGGGAGTGCGGCGGGCGGCAGCGCGACGCCGCGATTCGTCACCTACGTCACGGTGATCTTCCCCGACAGCACCACCAAGCGAGTCTTCTCGCTCACCCCGCGGTTCAACACCTTCGTGAGCCAGAATCCGCCTGCACTCGATCCGGACCTGCTCACCGTGGGGGGGGCGCCGAGCGCCCGCTCGCTTCTCCGGTTCCCGTTCCCGGCCCGGCTCCGCGACTCGGTGACCATCCTGCGGGCCACCCTCGACCTCGTCCCCACCGGACCGATCGCCGGGCTCCGGGGCGACTCCGTGATGGTGGAGGTGCGGCCGTTGCTTGCCGACCTCGGGGCCAAGAGCCCGGTCGGGTCCACCACCTCCGCCGAGCAGGAGCTTGTGCTGGGGTCGGCCGACACGGTCAGCGTGGAGGTGGCGCGGCTGGTGCGAATCTGGCAGAGCGCGAGCGGCCAGACGTTTCCACCTGCGGTCATGCTCCGGCTCATTCCCGAGGCCCAGAGCTTCACCCGTGTCACGTTCGGCTCGTCGCGGACCCCGGGCATGGTGCCGGCGCTCCGGCTGACCTACGCCCTCAACTTCCCCTTCCAGAACCCCTGAGCTCCCCGTGCGGTCTCTTGTTGTCGCCTCCGGTCTTGGCCTCCTCGCGGCGCTGGTAGGCTGCGCGGAGCTCGGGGCCCAATCCTCGATGTTCGGAGTGCGGGGGATCGGTCTCCCCGGGCGCCCGATGAGCCCGAGAGCCCTGGGCATGGGGGGAAGTTACGCCTTGTTCGACGGCGAATCGGCGCTCAATCCTGCGGCCCTGGGCCAGGTTCGCACCGTGACCGCGGGGTTCGTGCTCACTCCGGAACGGCGGAGCTGGGAAACTCCGGCCGGCAGCCGGTCGCTTCGCGACACCCGGTTCCCCCTCGCTTTTGTCCTCGGTCCCATCCCCCGGTCGCGCTTCACCCTCGGGCTCGGTCTGGCGAGCTACGCCGACCGCGACTTCAGCATCGCCTCCAGCGATACCGTGGCGATCCGGGGAGTCCCGGTGGCGACCTTCGATACCCTGAAATCGCTCGGCGGGGTGAGCGAGATCCGCCTGGCCGGCTCCTACACCACCCGCGGCGGGGTACACCTGGGGGGCGGGTTTCACCTGATCACGGGGTCGGCCCGGCTCGACGCGAGGCGCGGTTTCGCGGACTCCACGTTCCTGCCGGTCCAGCAGAAGGCCGAGCTTTCCTACCACGGGATCGGATTCTCGCTCGGCGCGCTGGGCAGTGTGGGAAGCACGCTGCGGATCGCCGGCTTCGCGCGGTCGGACGGCAAGGCACGGGTCGAACTCGACAGCACCGGTCTCTATGACCTCGACCTGCCCTACACGGTCGGGGTCGGGGTGCTCTATCAGCCCTCCCGGCGCCTCCTGGTCGCGGGACATGCGATCTACCGGACCTGGTCCGGCGCCAACAGCGATCTCCAGGCCCAGGGCGCCCCGGGTTCCCGGAATACCCTGGAGGTGGCCGCGGGCGCCGAGTACGGGCGGAACCCGCGCCGCCCGTCCACCCTCCCGATCCGGGTGGGACTGCGCTACGCCGCGCTCCCCTTTCCCGTACGGGCAGGCGGGAAGCCGAGCGAGTACGCCGCGAGTCTGGGATCCGGCACCCGGTTCGCGCGCGACTTCGCCTCAGTGGACCTCGCGCTGGAGCGGGTGTGGCGCTCCGAGGGGAGCGACCTCCGGGAGCGGTCCTGGTTGCTGACCCTGGGGCTCGCGATCAGGCCCTACGGACCGGCGAGAAGCCGAGCGGAATGACCGGGGCCGTCGCGCGGGCGGCGGAGCCGGGCGGGACCGCGCGTCCCGCTCGACGCCTCGCGCCCCATGGCCCGCGGGCCCGTCCCAGGACATCTTTTAGCGCATGACCAAGGCCGTCTACATCGAGACCTACGGCTGCCAGATGAACGTGGCCGATACCGAGCTCATGCTCGGCGCCCTGCGGGAGGCGGGGTATGTCCCCACGACCAGCCCGGAGCAGGCGGACCTGCTCCTGGTGAACACCTGCGCGGTGCGGGAGCACGCCGAGCAGCGGGTCATCGGGCGGCTGGGCGAGCTGCAGCGGTTCAAGCGGGAAGGCGCGGTGCTGGGTGTGGTGGGCTGCATGGCGCAGCGGCTCGGCCCCAGACTGCTCGAGCAAGTGCCTCGGGTGGATCTGGTCGCGGGGCCGGATGCCTATCGAAACTTGCCGAGTCTCGTGGCCCAGACGGCGGGGGGACGCCGGCTCAGCGACACCGAATTCCGCCCCTGGGAGCATTACGAGGACGTCCCCCCGGTCCGCGAGCCGGGGCCGAGTGCGTTCGTCACCGTGCAGCGCGGTTGCGATTACAAGTGCACCTTCTGCGTCGTTCCGTACACCCGTGGGCCGGAGCGGAGCCGCAAATTGGAGGACGTGGTCCGCGAGGTCGCCGGCCTGGCGGCGGCCGGGACCACCGAGGTGACGCTCCTTGGGCAAACGGTCAACCGCTACCACGACGGCCGGCACGACTTCGCCGACCTGCTCCGCGCGGTGGGGGCGGTGGAGGGCATCCGCCGGATCCGGTTCACCAGCCCCTACCCGGCCGACTTTTCCACCCGGGTCATCGAGGCCATGGCCGAGGTCCCGGCGGTGTGCGAGCACGTCCACCTGCCTGCCCAGAGCGGGTCCAACGCCGTGCTCCGGCGGATGCTCCGCCGCTACACCCGGGAGCAGTATCTCGCCGTGGTCGAGCGGCTCCGCGCCGCGATTCCGGGACTCACCATCTCGACCGACCTCATCGTGGGGTTCCCCGGCGAGACCGAGGCGCAGTTCGAGGAAACGGTCAGCCTGGTCGAGGAGGCCGGATTCGACGACGCCTACACCTTCCGCTACAGCCCGCGCCAGGGGACGCCCGCGGTGCGCCTGCGCGAGGCCGTGCCCGAAGCGGTGGCGGTCGCGCGCCTGGAACGGCTCATCGAGGTGGTGCGAAACCAGGCCCGGCGCAAGAACCTGGCGCGGGTGGGAAGCCGGGTCGAGATCTTGGTGGAGCGGCCCGCCAGGCGCGGCGGGTTCCTCCTGGGCCGCACCCGTACCAACTGGCTGGTGCTCGTGGATCTGCCGGCCTCGGCCATCGGCGAATACCACGAGGTCGTGCTCAGCGGCACCACCGGGGCCACCTTCACGGGGACCGTGGTTCGCCCCTCGCTGGAGGTGCTCGCGTGATCCGAAACCTGCTCGAGGAACACGTCTACCACGAGTACGACTCCCTGGTGCGCCACTTTCCGGACTTCTGCGGTTGTCCGGTGTGCCGGGAGGATGTGCTGGTTTATGCGCTGAATCGCCTGCCGCCGCACTATGTGGCGGGGCTCGAGGGGCGGGTGCTCACCGAGGTCACGCTGGAAAAGGACCAGAGCCGGGCGGAAATCGAGGTCGCCTTGATGGAGGGGATCCGCAAGGTGAGCCTGGCGCCGCGCTGCGGGCGGAAGGGCAAGGTGCAGGCCTGAGCTGGAGGCCGCGCTGAGGGCGCGGCCCGCGGTGCTCCTGCTCGTGGGCTACGGGGCCGGTCTTGCGACCGGCCTCGCGCGCTTCGAGGCTCCTGCTGGCGCCGTCGTGGTGCTGGCGGCCGCCGTGCTCTGGTGGCTGCGGGGGCTCCCGGCCGTTCCCCTCCTGGCCGCGCTGCTGGGCCATGCCGCCGGGCTCG
>JBBIMQ010000032.1:0-13553 GCA_037444345.1 Gemmatimonadota bacterium
CGGCTCCGCGCCGAGCTGGGACCGGCGCCGAGCCGGTTGGCCTGGGAGCGGATCGGGGCCCGGCGGGCTCGGGCCGAGGCCCGGATCGGCGCGATCGAGCGCTACGCGGCCACCCGCGGCTGCCGGCGCGCTGCGCTGCTCGCCTACTTCGGCGAACGGTTGGCGCGGTGCAGCGGCTGCGACCGCTGCGGTTGACGTGAATCCCCGCCAGGTTCACCTTCGCACGGGAGCGGACCGCGGCGTGACCTTCTCCCGCGTCGCGGCCGGCTCCTGCGTCTCCGATGGAGGCCACGCGGCGCACCAGCGGCCACCGTGGCGGCGGACACTCTCCTCGCCGTTCCCGCAGCAGCGCCGTCGTGGTCCCTCCTCGTGGCGCTCGAACGCCCGCCTCTCTCCGGCGGGAGCGGAGACCCCCATGTCATTGCTGCCTGAGCAAACTTTCCATCGTATTCCCGCGGAAGCGCGAAGGCCGTGTCCAGCCCGTAGAAGCCGGAAACTCGGTGCCATCCCTGCACCAGCGGGCGACCCTGGATCGCTCCGGCGGAAGCGGGAATCCCACCCCTCTGCCCGCCATCCTACCATGTCGCTTCCCCTGCTCGCCGGGCTTTTCGCAGCCCTGGGATGGCTCGCCGTCCAGCCTCCGGTACCCCTGCACGCTCAGGTCCGCGCTCGCACCCTGGGCATCGCCCCCGGGGTGTTCCGCCCCGGCCCCCACAACGCCATCACCGACGTCGCCGGGGTCCGGGTCGGGCACGTCACGGTGGACGCCGGCGACTCGGTGCACACCGGCCTCACCGCCATCCTCCCCCACGGCGGGAACCCGTTTCTCGAACGGGTGCCGGCCGCCATCCACGTGGGGAACGGGTTCGGCAAGCTGCTCGGCTTCACGCAGGTGAAGGAGCTGGGCGAGCTGGAGACTCCTCTCCTCCTCACCTGCACGCTCTGTGTGTGGAAGGCGGCGGACGCGCTGGTGGCCTGGCTGCTGGAGCAGCCGGGCATGGAGCGCGTTCGCTCGATCAATCCGGTGGTCGGTGAGACCAACGACGGGGGACTGAACGCCATCCGCCTCCGCCCCATCGAACCGGCCCAGGTCCGCACCGCGCTGGCAGTGGCAGACACCGGTCCCGTGGCCGAGGGGTCGGTGGGAGCGGGGCGGGGAACGCGGGCGTTCTGCTGGAAAGGCGGGATCGGCACCTCGTCGCGGGTGCTACCACGCCGTCATGGCGGCTGGACCGTCGGGGTGTTGGTCCAGTCCAACTACGGCGGGATCCTTCAGGTGGCCGGCGCCCCGGTCGGGCGGGAACTCGGCTGCCACGACTTCCGGGAGGCACAGCGGGAGGACCAGGGCGATGGCTCGATCATGATCGTGGTCGCCACCGATGCTCCGCTCCTCGCCCGCAACCTGGAGCGCCTGGCGAAGCGGGCCCTCTCGGGGGTGGCGCGCACGGGGTCCTACATGGACAACGGCTCGGGGGACTACGTCATCGCCTTTTCCACCGCCGCGGGGCTCCGCCGCCGGTTCGGGGAACGGCGCCCGGCAGCCCAGGAGCTCGAGAACGAGGAGCTGGGGCCCCTCTTCCAGGCGGTGGTGGAAGCGACCGAAGAGGCGATCTACAACTCGCTCTTCATGGCGACCCCGGTCCGGGGCCGCGAGCACACGGTGGAGCCGGTGCCGCTCGAGCGGGTGCGCCAGATTCTCGAGCGCCACAAGGTCGGCGGGGGCCGGTAGCGGCGGCCAGCCGGTCTTGCTCGGCCAGGTGGCCGACGGGCTGGCCCCGCCATTGCCCGCCTCACACCGCGGCGATCCGGTAGATCCTCCCCGAGGCCATGACCACGTACAGTTCGCCGTCGGCGTCCTCGCCAAACGAAACCACGTTGTCGTTGAGGAGCGGCGGCGCCAGGGGCTGAAAGGCCGGGACCGGTGTACCGCCCCGGAGCCGGAAGCTCCGCACCCAGCCCCCACAGTAATCGCCGTAGAAGTACACGCCGCGAAGCGACGGATATCGGCGGCCCCGATACACATACCCGCCGGTCACAGCGCAGGTGGGGCCGTGCGCGAGCTCCACGATCGGCATCACCAGACCTGCGGTCTGGCAGCCAGTGGCAGGCTGGAAGCAATGCGCCCCCTCCAGGATCGGCCAGCCGAAGTTCCGTCCCCCGACGCCGGCCGGCAGGAAGCTCACTTCTTCCCACGTCCGCCACCCACAGATCGCCCGTGGCGCGGTCGAAGCTCCATCGCCACGGGTTCCGGAAGCCGAGTTGCCAGATCTCCTCTCGCCAGCCGGGTCGCCCCACGAATGGATTGTCCGGCGGAATCGCGTACGGTGTACCGGCATCCACGTCGAGCCGGAGGATCTTGCCGAACAGCTCGGTGCTGTCTTGAGCCCGGCTGAGGGGTGCTCCGTCCTCGCCCGCGTCGCCCAATCCGAGGTAGAGCATGCCGTCCGGTCCCAAGGTGACGAGCCCCCCGTAGAGCACATTGGCCGGAAGCTGCGGCAGGGTCAGAATGATCCGTTGCGAAGTCGGGTCAGCATGGTCGAACGAGGGGTCGGCCCGGTATTCCGCGAGCTGACTGTCGCCGTTGAGATCGACGTAGTAGACGAAGAGGCGGTGGTTCGTGGCGTATCGTGGGTGAAAGGCCACGCTGTAGACCCCGTACTCGCCGGTGGCCGAGCTGGTGAGCGCGGTGAGGTTGAGAAACGCCGAGTCCTGGAGCACCCCGTCCTTGCGGAGCCGGATCCGGCCGGCGCGCTCGACCACCAGCAGCCGGGACCGGTCGCCCGGCGGAGCGGTGACGAACACCGAGAAGTCGTAGCCGCTGTCCACCGGCTCCAGCACGATGGCCCGTGCCGACGACGGGCCGGAGGAGTCGCCGCAGGCGACGAGCGCGACCAGGCCCGCCAGGATCAGTATTCGGGTAGCGGTCACCACTTCATCCTCTCCAGCCGAGTGGCACGAGTCGAGGGGCCGGCCGCCGGGCGGGCGCCGGCGCCCCTGGCGGCTGGCCGCCCGGGCCCCGCACGGGAGCTCACCCGGCGGGGCTGGCCCGACCGGGCCGCCCTCCATTCCAGCGCGGCGAACGTTAACCCTGGCCCGCGCGGCGTGTATATTACCGCGGCCCGCGCGGCGTGTATATTACCGCTGCCGAACGATCGTTCGGGACAGGCCGACCACCGCGCCAGCTATGGATCTCTCGCTCTATTTCTCCGAGCAACACTACCAGGTCCGCGAGATGGTCCGGGAGTTCGCCCGGACCGAAGTCGCTCCCGTCGCCCGGGAGCTGGACCGGACCGCGGCGTTCCCCTGGGAGAACGTCAAGAAAATGGGCGAGCTGGGCCTGCTCGGCGTGCCGTGGCCCGAGGAGTACGGGGGCGCGGGGCTGGATCAGCTCTCCTACTACATCACCATCCACGAAATGGCCAAGGTGGATGCGAGCCACGCTCTCACCATCAGCGCCCACACCAACCTCGGTACCTCGCCGTTCATGGACTTCGGTACCGAGGAGCAGAAGCGGCGCTACGTGCCGCTCCTCGCCTCGGGCCGCGTGCTGGGGGGCTTCGGGCTCACCGAGGCGGGTGCCGGCAGCGACGCCGGCGGCACCGCGACCACCGCCGTGGACCGGGGCGATCATTTTGTCCTGAACGGGGCCAAGGTGTTCATCACCCACGGCGGGGTGGGCGAGATCTTCGTGGTGACGGCTCGCACCGAGCCGGGGAAGGGCAACCGCGGCATCACGAGCTTCATTCTCACCAAGGAAACCTGCGACCTGGAGGTGTGCCGGCGGCTCGGGGTGGGACACGCGGACGAGCTGCCGCGGGTGCCCGGGTTCAGGGCGGGCAAGAAGGAAGAGAAGATGGGCTGGCGTGCCAGCGACACCCGGGAGCTCATCTTCGAGGACGCCATCGTTCCCAAGGAGAACGTGCTGGGCACTCCCGGCGAGGGCTTCGTCAATTTCCTGAAGACGCTCGACGCGGGCCGGATCGGCATTGCCGCTCTCTCGCTCGGCATTGCGGAGGGAGCCTACGAGGAGGCCCTCCGGTACGCCGGGGTCCGCAAGCAGTTCGGCAAGCCGATCGGCGCGTTCCAGGGGGTGGCCTTTCAGCTCGCCGACATGGCGCTGGAGATCGAAGCGGGCACCCACCTGGTCTACCACGCGGCCTGGCTCAAGCAGCACGGCAAGCCGTACAAGAAAGAAGCCGCGATGGCCAAGCTCTTCTGTTCTGAGCTCGCCATGCGCGCCACCACCAAGGCGGTGCAGATCTTCGGCGGTTACGGCTATACCACCGAGTATCCCGTCGAACGGATGATGCGGGACGCCAAGGTGTGCGAGATCGGGGAGGGCACCAGCGAGATCCAACGCATCGTGATCGCCCGGCAGATCCTGGGGGAGGTGGCGGCCCTCGGGTAACCCTATGTCGGCTTTGGGGTTGCCCTGAGCGCCCTGGGTCGGCATATTTGCCTGCATGGAATTGTTCGTGCTGGCCTCTCGTGTTGCCCGCTTCCTTGTGGTTCTCCGAGCGGAAGCGGCAGGGCGCGGGGGTCGGTGTGGTGTTGCGGGGTGGCTCGCGGGTGAGGCCGCCCCGTTCCTGTTCCGCTGGTTTGCCTGTGGCCACGGTCGTCCGGTTTCGGGCGACGCTCGCCGGCCACCGCACTCCTTGCTGCCGTTCCACTTCGCCAGGCCTGGATCGCCCGCGGTGAGGGCGTCCGGGCTGGCCCCGAGCCTCCGGCGACAACGCGGGGGGCGGTCTGCCGCCCCCGCGCGGGCGCGGGCCGGAGGCGGGGCATGGACTTTTGAGGCCGGCGCCAGGGCGCCGGCCGAGGTTGTGACGCGTGAAACGCGAGATACTCATCAACGGTGGCCCGCGCGAGACGCGCGTGGCCATTCTCGAGGACGACCGCCTGGTCGAACTCATGGTGGACCGCCCGGACCGCCGCCGCATGGTCGGCGACATCTACCTCGGCCGGGTGGAAGCCGTCCTGCCGGGGATCCAGGCCGCCTTCGTTGACATCGGTCACGAAAAGAGCGCCTTCCTCCACGCCTCCGACCTGCTCGAGCCGGAAGAGGACGAAGAACCGGGGTAGAGCGAGGAAGGGGACGAGGCCTTCGAGGAGGTGGGAGAGGCCGGGGCGGGGGCCGCGGAGGGAGCGGCCGGGGCCACCGAGCGGCGGGAACGCCGGGAGCGGCGAGGGGGGAGCGGAGCCCCCAACGGTGGCACCGAGCCCCGCCAGCGTGAGGTGAGCGCTCGCCGCTCCCTGCCAGACATCGGCGAGATCCTCAAGAAGGGCCAGACCCTCCTGGTCCAGGTCACCAAGGAGCCGATCGGCTCCAAGGGCTGCCGGGTAACCGCACAGATCTCCCTGCCGGGGCGATTCCTGGTCTACATGCCCTATGCCTCCCGGGTGGGGGTGAGCCGGAAGATCGAGAGCCGCGAGCTGCGGCAGCGGCTCCGGGAGATGGTGACCGGGCTCTTGCCCAAGGATGCGGGCGGCGTCATCGTGCGCACCGTGGCCGAGGGCGTCACGGAGGCCCACTTCAAGCGGGAGATCGAATCGCTGCTCAACCTCTGGCGCAAGATCAATCGCAAGAAGACCTTCGTCCGCGCCCCGGCCCTGGTGCAGCGCGAGACCAGCCTCACGCGCGGGATCATCCGGGACCTCTTCAGCGCCAAGGTGGACGCGCTGTACGTGGATTCCAAGGAGCTGTACCACGAGATCGAACAGTATCTGCGCCAGGTGGATCCTGACTTGCTGGGCCGGGCCCATCTCTACACCGAGCCGGTTCCGCTGTTCGACAAGTACGACATCGAAAGCGAGATCCGCGACCTGTTCAAGACCCGGTGCGACCTGCCGACTGGCGGGTACCTCGTCATCCAGCCGACCGAAGCGCTGGTTTCGATTGACGTGAACACCGGGCGGTATACCGGCAAGAAGGATCCGGAGAAGACCATTCTCAAAACCAACCTCGAGGCGGCCCGCGAGATCGCGCGCCAGCTCCGGTTGCGCGACATCGGTGGCATCGTCGTGTGCGACTTCATTGACATGGAGAGTCGCTCCAACCGCGATCGGGTGCTGCAGGAACTCCGGACCTATCTCGGGCGCGACCGCGCCCGCACCAAGACACTGGCCGTCTCCGAACTGGGCCTGGTGGAGATGACGCGGCAGCGGGTGCGGCCCTCGCTCTGGCACTCGATGACCACCGAGTGTCCGGCCTGCGCCGGTACCGGCCGGGTGTTCACCCCCGAGGTGGTGGCGCGGCGAGTCGAGCGCTCGCTCCGGCGGGCGGGCCGGGAGCGCCGGGAGCGCCAGATCTCGATCCGGCTCCACCCCGAGGTGGCCCTCTATCTCCTCGAGGAAGAGCCCAAGCTCATCCCGACGCTGGGCAAGCTGACCGGGCTGGATCTCGAAATCCGTGACGATCCGATGATGCGGGTGGATGAGTTCCGGCTGATGAGCCGGCCCGGGGGGCGAGACGTCACCGAGCTCTACGCCGTGGCCTGAGGGGGTTGACCGGAACCCAGGAGGGGCATACAATCCGTGGCTTTTTCGGGCGGATGCACTCGACGCCTTCGCAGGATACCTGGGCCATGTACGCCGTCTTTCGCGCCGCCGGCAAGCAGTTCCGGGCGGAAAAGGGGATGACCCTGGAGCTCCCGCGGCTCGACGCCGAGCCGGGGAAGACGCTCACGTTCAACGAGGTGCTCCTCACCTCCGACGGCGAGACCGTGAAGGCGGGGACGCCCCTGGTCAAGGGCGCCTCCGTCACCGCCGAGGTGCTGGGGGAAGTGAAGGGCGAGAAGATCTACGTCTGGCGCTTCAAGCGGCGGAAAAACGTGCGGCGCAAGACCGGCCATCGCACCCGCCTGACCCGGGTGCGGATCACCGATCTCGATCTCGGCTGAGGGTATCATGGCACACAAGAAGGGTGTGGGCTCCAGCCGGAACGGCCGCGACAGCAATCCCAAGTACCTCGGCGTGAAGCGCTTCGGGGGCGAGCGGGTCGTGGCGGGGAACATCCTGGTCCGGCAGCGGGGCACCAAGTTCCACCCCGGCAAGAACGTGGGCCGGGGCAACGACGACACGCTGTTCGCCCTGGTGGATGGCGTGGTGAATTTCGAGCACAAGGACAAGAAGCGGCTCAAGGTCTCGGTCTATCCCGCCCAGGCCGCGAGCTGACTCCGCCGCGGAGAAGTGCGGCCCGTTCGCGTGGGTCCGGCCCTCGCGAGCGGGCCAGTTCGTTTTGTTCGGGGGAGCGGGTCTCTGGCCCGGGCGAAACCCCGCGATCTGCGAGTCCGTTAGATTGCTCACGGCACTGGATCGGGAGGCGTTTGTGGCGGGCATTCTGGATCGCCTGAACAAGGAACTGGAATCGTTCGGCCGGAAGGCGCAGGCGGCGCTGGATGAGGGGAAGCTCCGCCTGGAGCGACTCAGGCTCCAGCGCGAGCGGGACCAGGTCGCGAGCCGGCTGGGATATGCTTACTACCGCCGGGAGCGGGGTCAGGCGGTGGACCAGTACGAGATCGAGAAGTACCTCCAGCAGCTCGACGACCTGGGCCACGCGATCGCCCGGGTCGAACGGGAGATCGCGAGCGTCCGGCCCGAGGCGGTGTCGGTGAGCGAGGCGCCACCGCCCGGCGACTCCACCACCGCGGAGGCCACGGTGGTGGAGGAGGGGAAGCCGTAGTCGGGCGATGGGCGGGAGCGGCCGCGCTGCCCGGGGCGGCAGGGGTCGCTAGTATCGGGGCGGGAGGGTGCGATAGCGCTCGCGCAACTCGGTCTGCCGCGTCACCGGCGAGATGGCCACCCCGCCGAGGAAAATCTGCTCGGGCCTGGTGGAGAGCTCGAGGGGATCCCCTGACCAGACGACCACATCGGCGGCCTTGCCCGGTTCCAGACTGCCGTAGCGATCGGCCACGCCGAGCGCTCGGGCCGGGGCCAGCGTGACGGCGCGGAGCGCGTCGTCCCAGGCGAGTCCGTTGCGCACGGCGTTGCCCGCCGCGAAGCGGAGATTCCGGTAGTTGAACTCGTCGGTCTCGATGAGCACCACCTCGACCCCGGCCTCGCGGAGCCGCGCGGCGTTGTCCAGCCGCGCCCCGAGAGCGTCGAAGCTTGGGATATCGTCCAGCGGATCGAGCAGCACCGGAACCCCCGCCTGCGCCAGCCGGGAGGCGACGCGCCAGGCTTCCCGGCCTCCCACGATCGCGGCGCGCAGGCCGTCCTCGTTTGCCAGGCGCAAGGCGCTCTCGATGTCGCTCTGCCGGTTGGCGATGATGAACACTGGCAACTCGCCCCGCAACACGGGCCCCAGGGCCGCCAGCTCGGGCGCCGGGGCGGCGAGGGGCTGGATCTGGTTCCGGCGATAGTCCTGGGTCCGGCGCTCGTACTCGCGGGCGTCCTGGAAGAGCTGCCGGAGGCGCTGGAGCACGCCGGCTCGACTCCCGCCGCCGGCGGTCTTGCTCTCGGTACTGAGGTCCAGGACCATCGCGGCGGGCGAGCGAATCACCAGGTCCATGGTCGCCGGCCAGCCGGAGGAAGACTCCCTGGCCGGCGATGAGGCCGCCGCTCGGAACCGATAGCGCCGCGGTCACCCCTTCCGCACGCGTGATCGGGATCAGTACCGACTGGGGATTGATTCCCTCCGCCACATTGAAGGCGGGGTTCACCTCGCCGGTCTTGACCGCCTCGCGGGTGTCCGCCACCGAGCCCACCTCGAACAGGCCCAGGCTGGTCCAGGCGTGGATCAGTCCGGGGGTCACCCACTTGCCCGTGGCGTCCACCCGGGTCGCGCCCTCCGGAATCGCCACCGCTTGACCCACCGCGGCGATGCGCCCGTTCTCGAGCAATACCGTCCCGTGCTCGATCCGGGGACCGGAGATCGGGAACACCGTGCCGCCCACGATCGCGACGGTCTGGGCCCGGAGCGCCGCCGCCGCCCCGGCGAGCAGGACCAGGAGCCAGACTCCCGCGCGATGGGGGAGCCGGTCGGCCGTGGCTGCTGGCCAGAGCGCCGTCTGCGGCCCGTGCCCCGGCACCGGCCGGCCCTCGATCCGTCCGTCCGTCATGGCCCCACCCCCGGTTCGGCCGTCCCCAGATTGAAGTCGGTGGCGGGCCGGTGGGCCGGATCGTGCCGGTCGAAGACCAGCCAGCCGTCGTTGTAAACCTGGTCCGCCTTGGTGTACACGGAGAACGGATCCCCGGACCAGAGCACCAGGTCCGCCCGCTTGCCGGGCTCCAGGCTGCCAGTGCTCGACTCGATCCCCAGCACCCGCGCGGGGTTGAGCGTGATCCAGCGGATGGCCTGCTCGGGGCTCACGGAAATCCCCGCCTGGACGCCCGCGTACATCGCCTTGGCGGCCTCCTGGTTGAGGCGCTGGATTCCGCTGGGCGAGTCGGAGTGAATCACGACGGCCGCGCCGGCCTGCTCGAGCAAGGCCGCGTTCTCCCGGATGCCGTCGAACGATTCCATCTTGAAGCCCCACCAGTCGGCCCAGATGGAGGCCGCGACGCCCTCGCGGGCCAGGACGTCGGCGATTTTGTATGCCTCGACAGCGTGGTGGAAGGAGCGGATCCGGAACCCGAACTCGCGCGCCAGGTCCAGCATCTGCATCATCTCGTCGGCGCGGTAGCAGTGATTCTGCACCAGGATGTTGCCGCGCAGCACTTCGGCCAGGGTCTCCAGCTTGAGGTCGCGGTCCGGCGGATCGCCGCGCCGGGTCTTGAGCCACGCGTCCCATTTTCTCCGATACCGCTCCGCCTCGATGAAGGCGGCGCGATATCCGGCCACGTTCCCCATCCGGGTGGAGGGTCCCCCCCGGTTCTGGTAGACCCGCTTGGGGTTTTCTCCACAGGCCATCTTGAGCCCGTAAGGCGCGCCGGGGTACTTCATCTCCTGGACGCTTCGGGCCGGGATGAGCCGGAGGACCGCTGACCGGCCGCCAATCAGGTTGGCCGAGCCAGGGAGCGCCTGGATCACGGTGACACCCCCTGCGATGGCCAGCGGGATCTGTGGGTCCTGGGGCCAGAAGGAATGCTCGGCCCAGACCTGCGCGGTGACCGGGTTCGTCGCCTCGTTGCCGTCGCCCTCCGCGAAGGTGCCCGGCGCGGCGTAGACGCCGAGGTGGCTGTGCGTATCAATGAGTCCCGGCGTCACCCATCGGCCCGTGCCGTCCACCAGCACGGCGTCCGGCGGCGGTGCGAGATCGGTGCCGACCGCAACGATCTGCCCGTCACGGAAGTGAATCGAGGCATTCCGGAGCACCGGGCCGGCCGCGGTGAGGATCGTGGCGTTCCGGATGAACACCGGGGGGTAGGGACGCCGCTCGTAGCTCGAGGGGTACTGGGGTCGCTCCCAGCTCGCGCCGCCGCCGGCCGCGACCGGTGCGGGCTCCGCGCTCCGGACCGCGGCGCTGCAGCCGCCGAGCCCGGCCAGGAGGAAGACGGCCAGAGCCCCGGCTTGCTTGCACATGGACACCTCCGTCGGGGAAGGGGGTTCAGGGACGCTCGGCAACGAACTCGATAGGCGCGCCTGACAAACTGACCCGTACCAGCCGATGCGGCGCGGCGGTCGTGACATAGAACGTCACCCGCGAGGGCCCGCCCTCCAGCACCGCGCGATACGCTTCGACCTCGGCGGAGCCCACCGGTACCCGTTCGATGCTCACCACGGTCAGGGACGCCGGCTTCGCCCGTTGCTCTCCGGTGCTCCAGACCTCGAATGTCCAGCGCACGTTCGGTTCCCAATCGAGAGCCGGGAGCAGCGGTTGCAGGGCGTTTTCGTCGAGCACGGCGGGGCCCAGTGCCGTGTCCACCTGGATGGCCTGCGGCCCGGAGGGGCCGGGAATGCGGGCCGAGCCGCGCACCCGGCCGCCGCCATAACTGAGCGCCACCTGGGTCTCCTGGCCCTGGACCCGGCCGGTCTGCTCCAGGCGGCGGACCCGTCCGGCGCTGTCCAGCTCCAACCGGGTGGTCTGGCTGATCGCTTCGCCGATGTCGGTTCGCTCGGTGTAGAGGAAGCCTCCGGGCGTGGCTTCGAGCGCCGTGACCTGGCGGCCCACCGGCCGGCCCTGCGCCAGGACCAGGAGGGAGTCGCGCCGCGGTGCGAGCCGGGCCGGATCGAAGGCGAGCGGCCGGCTCCGAGGCTGGATCTTCTCGGGCTCGAGTTCGGCTCCCTCCAGGCTCACCAGCTTGACCGGCGCGATCCTCGCGAGGCGGGGGTAGAGCCGCGCCCCGTCCCCGACCACGACCACCAGGGCCGAATCGGGCTGGATGAGGCGCCGGGCTGCCTCGCGCACCCGGGCCGCGGTCACGCCGGCCACGCGCCGGCGGAAGGTGGCAACGAAGTCCGCCGGCATCCCGAGCTGGCGTGCTTCGGTGGCCTGGGAGGCAAGCTGGCTCATGGTCTGGACCGCGAACGGGTACCCGTCCACCAGGGCCCCTCGGGCCTCTTCCAGCTCGCCGCGAGGGACCAGGTCGCGCCGGACCTGCCGGAGGAGCTCGAGCAGGTCGGCCAGCGCGCTGTCGGCGACCGGCTCGGGCACTTCCACGCCGGCCTGGAACAGCCCGAGTTCCCTGGTCCGGAGGAGAGAAGCGAAGGCCACGTCGGTCCAGCCCCGAACCGACTGGAACCGCTGGACCAGGCGGCCGTCATCGTCGCCCAGCACCCGGGCGGCGACGAGCCCGGCATAGAGCACCGTGTCGGAGCCTGGCCCGGTGGTGTTGCCCACGAGCACGTTGGCGCGCTCGGCGCCCGGGTTGTGGACCAGCAGGATGCCGGTCCTGGCCCGGGCGGGCGAGGGAGCTGGCATGGCGGCCGGCCGGGCACCGGTCCACCGTCCGAAGGCCCGGAGAGCGAGCTGCCGGGCCCGGGCCAGCGTGACGTCGCCGGCGATCACCAGGAGAGAGCCCGCCGGCCGGAACCGTGCGAGGCGGAAGGTCTCGAGATCGCGCCGGGCAATGGCGCGAAGGGTGGCCGGCGTGGCCCGGGCTCCGTAGGGGTGCCCCCCATAGAGCGCCATCATGAAGATGCGGGCGGTCACGGCCCCTTGGGAGCTCAACTCGGTCTGGAGGGCGGCGAGGCTCCGGGCCCGCTGGGCCTCCACCTCGGCCGAGTCGAGACGCGGGCGAAGCACCAGGTCGGCGAGGAGACCGAGTGCGGTTTCCGCTTGAGGGGTGAGGACATCGGCCTGGAGCGTGAGGTAGTCAGGCGTGGCGGAGGCGGAGAGCGAGCCGCCGATCCGCTCCATCAGATCGGCGATCTCGGATCCGCTCCGGGAGCCGGCGCCGCGAGTCAGGAGCGCGGCGAGCAGGTCGGCCACTCCCTCCTTGCCCGGCGGGTCGTAGGCGGTGCCGGCGGGCAGGGAGAGCGTCAGGGAGACGATCGGCTGGCGGTGACTCTCGAGCAGGAGGAGCCGCAGCCCGTTGGGGAGCAACGGTTCCTGAGGCGCGGGGTACGCCGCCTCGCGGAGCGGGGTAGGCGCCGGGGGATTGGGGGGAAACTGAGCCGCGACCGCGGTGGGAACGAGCAAGCTCAGAGTCCCGAGCAGCGCCCGACAGTGCCTCACGAGCCGGCTCCCGGGGCGACGACCAGAGTTACCGCGCCCGCCGGCTGGAGGTACTGGCGGGCCACCCGGCGGAGGTCGTCCAGCGTGACCGCGTCGTAGCGCGTGTGGCCGGTATTCACGGTCTCCACCCCTCCCTGAAACGCGGCGGCGTGCTGGAGTGCCTCGGCGAGTTCCTCCGGTCGCTGGCGGCCGCTCACGGTGGTGGCTCGCTCGATGGCGCGGGCCCGGTCCAGATCAGCCTGCGTGAGGCCCGGCCCCCGGGCCCACTCGGCCTGGGCCAGGAGCAACGTGGCCAGGGAATCCGCGCTGACACCGGGCGCCCCGGCGGCGAAGAGCCCGAAGACACCCGCCTCGCGCCGGTTGGCGAGCGGACCGGCCTCGACCGCGACGGCGGCCCGGGCGCTGTCGCGGAGGACCTGGCTCAGGCGGGCCCCTCGCCCCTTGCCGAGCGCGATGCCGAGGAGATCGAGCGCCGGCAGGTCGGCGTGACCCTGGCCCGGGATGCGGAAGAAGAGCCCGGCGCCTGCCACGGTGGCCCGGTCGGCGGAGAGCGCCACCCGGCGAGGGTGCGAGGTCGTTCCGGCCTGGCAGGCCGGCGGGGGCACCGGCTCGCCGGGAGGAATCTCCCCGTAGTACGCGGTGACCAGTCGCCGCGCCTCGGTGGGGTCGAAGTTGCCGGCCACCACGAGCCGCGCGTTTCGCGGGACGTAGTGGCGCCGAAAGAACTCCCTCACCTCGTCCCCGGTGAGGGAGCCGAGCGAAGCGCGGGACCCTCGGCCGGAGTGGCCGTATGGAAAACAGGTGGCGGAGTCGTAGAGCGCCGCGATCGCGGTGAAGATCGGGTCGGCGAACGCGTCGTCGCCGCTGGCGCCACCTCGCGCCTCGAGCTCGGCGTCCCGGGCGAGGGCGACCACCGAGTCGTCGAGCTTGAGGCCTCGCAAGCGCTCCGCCTCGAGCCAGAGCGCCAGATTGAGCCGCTCGGGCGGCATGGTCTCG
>JBBIMQ010000033.1:0-13507 GCA_037444345.1 Gemmatimonadota bacterium
GAACGCCTCGCGGAGCTTCTCCAGGAGCACCCGCTTCTGGCGCTGGTTCACCCGCTCTACGGCCTCCAGGATCTCGAAATCCACGCCCACCGCCCGCCCGGTACGGATCAGCGCCTGGACGTCCTTGGGAAAGCAGGAGCCGCCGTAGCCGGGCCCGGGAAAGAGAAACGCCGGTCCGATCCGGCGGTCGCTGCCGATCCCGATCCGGACGTCGCGGACGTCGGCGCCCACCCGCTCGCAGAAGAGCGCGATCTGGTTCATGAAGGAGATCCGAGTGGCCAGCATCGCGTTGGCGGCGTACTTGGTGACTTCGGCGGAGGGGATATCCATGAAGAGGACCGGATTCCCGGTCCGGACGAACGGGGCATAGAGCTCGGCCATCACTTCCCGCGCCTCGTCGCTGTCCACCCCGACCACGATGCGGTCCGGCTTCATGAAATCGTCAATCGCAGCCCCCTCCTTGAGGAACTCCGGGTTGGACACCACGTGGAACGGCACCGCGGTTTCGGCGCGGATGGCGGCCCGGACCCGCTCGGCCGTGCCCACCGGGACGGTGGACTTGGTCACCACCACCTTGGGCGCGTTCATGTGCCGCCCGATGGTGGTGGCCACGTCCAGCACGTGCTGGAGGTCCGCCGAGCCGTCCTCGTCAGGCGGCGTGCCGACGGCGATGAACACCACCCGCGAGCGCTCCACCGCGCCGCCGACGTCGGTGGCGAAGCTGAGGCGGCCTTCGGCCTGGTTCCGCCGGACCATGTCCTCGAGCCCCGGTTCATAGATCGGGAGGTCGTTCCGCCGGAGTCGGGCGATCTTGGCCGCGTCAATGTCGGCGCAGACCACGTCGTTCCCGGTCTCCGCCAGGCAGGCCCCGGTCACGAGGCCGACGTATCCGCTGCCGATGACCGCGATGTGCATGTGGGCTCCGTGAACTCAGCAACTCGGAATCGGGGGCACCGCGCAGGGGCGCCTCGCCGAGGCGAGGCGCGTCAGACCGCCGCCCCCACCGCGACGGGCACGCCGCCCTCGGCCAGGGAGCGGGACGCGGCGTCCAGCACCCGAATCACCCGCACGCCGTCCCGGTGATCGGCCCTCGGGGTCGCCTGCCCCCGCGCCACCTGCACGAAGTGGGCGAGCTGCGCCGTCAGGGGCTCGATGTTGGGGACCCGCGGGATGAAGATGTCCCCCTCACGGATCGTCAGGCTCTCGCCGTAGCTCCGGTATTCCGGGGGCCGCTGGACGCCCTTGTCGTAGATCCGCAGCTTCTCGCGGGATTCCATGTCGTCGAAGACCGCCATCTGCCGCGAGCCCACCACGGTCAGGCGGCGGATCTTGTGCGGGTCGAGCCACGACATCTGCACGTGCGCCATGACGCCGGTGGCGAAATTCATGGTGAGGAACACCACGTCCTCGATGCCGCGCTGGAGATACGAATGACCCTGCGCGGTCACCCGGTCGGGCTCGGTGCCGAGGAGAAAGAGCGCCACCGAGACGTCGTGAGGGCCGAAGCTCCAGAGCGCGTTCTCGTCGGGCCGGACCTGCCCCAGGTTCACGCGCTGGGCGTACAGATAGTAGATGTCACCCAGCGCCTGCTCGGCGATGAGGCTCCGGAGCCGTTCCACCACCGGGTGATACTCGAGCAGGTGCCCCGCGAGCACCGGTACCTTGCGCCGCTCGGCGGCCTCGGCCAGCCGTTCGGCGTCGGCGACCGTGAGCGCGAACGGCTTCTCCACCAGCACCGGCACCCCCGCCTCCACGGCCAGCAACCCCAGCTCGGCGTGGGTGCGGGCCGGTGTGGCGACGATCGCCGCCTCCACCCGCTCCAGCAGGGCCGCCGGCCGGTCGGTGACGAAGGCCGCCGGGTACTGCCGGGCCAGGCGGGCCCGCACCTCCGGGTTGGTGTCGCACACCGCCGCGAGTTCGGCCTCGGACGAGGCCGCCACGGTGCGGACATGATTCCGCCCCCAGGCACCCGCCCCGATGACACCGATTCGGAGCCGGCTCACCGGTAGAAACTCCGCACCGCGGCGATCACCGCGTCCTGCTGCTCCTGGCTGAGCTCGGGATAAATGGGAAGCGAGAGCACCGAAGCCATGGCGGCTTCGGTGGCGGGGAGGCTGCCCGGCCGGTAGCCCAGCGGCGCGAAACAGGGCTGCAGGTGCAGGGCCCGCGGATAGTACACGGCGCAGCCGATCCCGCTGGCCTTGAGGTGCGCCATCAGCTCGTCGCGCCGCTCGGCCCGGATCGTGTACTGGTGGAAGATGTGCTCGTTGGCCGGATCCACCGCCGGCGGACAGACGCCGGGGAGGGCGCGGAACGCCTCGGTGTACCGGGCAGCCCGCAGCCGGCGGGCCTCGCTCCAGCTCGCCAGGTGCGGGAGCTTGGCGAGCAGCACCGCGGCCTGGAGGGTGTCGAGCCGGCTGTTGGTGCCTACCTCCTCGTGGTGGTACTGCTTCGCCCCGCCGTGCAGCCGGAGCTTGCGGAGCCGCTCGGCCAGCCGGTCGTCCTGAGTGACCATCATCCCGCCGTCGCCCCACCCGCCCAGGTTCTTGCTGGGAAAGAACGAGAAGGTTCCCGCCAGCCCCAGTTCGCCCGCCATCCGCCAGGTTCCGTCCACCAGGCGGCGGGCCCCGATGGCCTGGGCCCCGTCCTCGATGACCGCGAGGCCGTGCCGGGCGGCGAGCGGCACGATCCGTTCCATCGCCACCATCTGGCCGAAGAGGTGCACCACCACCACCGCGCGGGTCCTCGGCGTGATGGCGGCCTCGATCGCCTCGGCGGTGACGTTGAACGTGTCCGGATCGATGTCCACGAACACCGGGGTCCCGCCCGCGTTATGGATGGCTCCGGCCGTGGCGAAGAACGTGAAGGCGGGACAGATCACTTCGTCGCCGGGCCGGAGGCCCAGCGCCTTCAAGGGCAACAGGAGCGCGTCCGTCCCGCTGGCGCAGGCGATGGCATGCCTGGCATGCGCCAGCTCGGCGATCCGCTGCTCCAGCAGCCCCACCTCCTCGCCCATGATGAAGGCCTGACGTTCGATGACCTTCATCATCAGGGGGAGCACCTCGTCCTTGATGGACCGATACTGGGCGACCAGATCGAGGAGGGGGACGTTCACGGCGCCAAACCTAAGGCCCCCCCCGCAGGAGGGTCAATCAGCCGAACCAGCCCGGCTTCCTCGCGATAGCCGCTCCCGCACGCGGTGCAAGTCGCGCTGCCGTTGCGGAACTGGAGCCGCACCCCGCACCGGCACATCCAGCCCACCCGGCGCGCCGGCACCCCGACCATGAGCCCGAAGGCCGGCACATCGCTCGTCACCACCGCCCCCGCGCCGATGAAGCAGTATTCGCCCAGCGTGATGCCGCAGACGATCGTGGCGTTGGCGCCGATGGTGGCTCCGCGCCTGACCAGCGTCGGCTGGTACTCGTGCTTGCGGGAGACGTGGCTGCGCGGGTTGAGCACATTGGTGAACACGCAGCTCGGCCCGCAGAACACATCGTCTTCCAGGGTGACGCCCTCGTACACCGAGACGTTGTTCTGGATCTTCACGTTGTTCCCGATCCGGGTGCCCGGCATCACCACCACGTTCTGCCCCAGGTTGCAGCGCTCCCCGATGACCGCGCCCGGCATGATGTGGCAGAAGTGCCAGATCTTGGTCCCCGGGCCCACCACTGCGCCGGTGTCCACGTAAGCCGATTCGTGCGCGAAATAGTCGCTCATTCGGGAACCTCGGCGCCCGCGTCTTCGAAACGCCCGTCCCGCGACACCAGCTTGACCTCGGTCTCGAGCTGCACGCCGAACTGCTCGGCCACCCGGCGCCGGGCCAGGGCGATCAGGGCGCGGACGTCGGCCGCGGTGCCGCCGCCCGTGTTCACGAAGTAGTTGGCGTGGCGCGGCGAGATCTCGATCCCGCCGATTCGGGTCCCCTTGAGTCCCGCCGCCTCGATCAGCTGCCCGGCGGTGCGGGGGCCGTCACGCCGTTTCCAGCTCGGGCCGCCGGGATTGCGAAACACGCTCCCGCAGCACGGCTGGTTGAACGGGGTCCCCTCCTCCCGCCAGCGAAGGAACTCCGCGATCTCGCGCGCAATGACGCTCCGGTCGCCGGGCACCAGCCGCACCACCGTCTCGAGCACGACCTGGCCGTCGAGGCCCGAGTGCCGATACCCGAACCGGATGGCCTGGCGCGGCACCACCGCGTCCTGGCCCGACGCATTCACCACTGTGACCTGAGCGACGACCTCGGACCAGTCGCCTCCATGACAGCCCGCGTTCATGAACACTCCTCCGCCCACGGTCCCAGGGACTCCCACGAAACGATGCAGGCCGAAGCACCCGGCCTCGGCGGTCCGCCGGGCGGCCAGTGGCTGCGGCAGCCCGGCCCCCAGGCGCCAGCGCTCCTCATCGAGCCGTTCCAGCCGGTCCAGGCCCTTTCCGAGCCGGATCACCAGCGCCTCCAGGCCCTCGTCAGGCAGGAGCAGGTTGGAACCGAGCCCGAGCGCGAACCAGGGGATCCCCTCCTCCCGCGCCAGCGCCAGCGCGGCGGCCACGTCCTCCCCGCCCGCGGCGAGCAGCACCGTGGCCGGCCCCCCGATCCGGTAGGTGGAGTAGCGCGCCAGGGGCTCCTGCTCCCGGACCTCGCCCCGTACCCGCGCCCGCAGGGCCGCCGCGAACGCGGGGTCGCGGGCGTTCATCCGGCGAGCTCCCCGAGCGACTGCCGCGCCATCTGATGCCACTCCTGAAGCGAGCGCACCTCGCGCTCCCGGCTCCGGAGCGCGATGATCGCGTCGCACGCCGCCGAGGCCGCGGACATGGTCGTGGTATAGGGGATCCGGTGCTGGAGCGCCGCCGCGCGCATCAGGTAGTCGTCCTGCTGGGTGAGCTTTCCGAGCGGCGTGTTGATCAGGAGCTGGATCCGGCCCGACACCAGGAGATCAATGGCGTTGGGCCGCCCCTCGTACACCTTGAGCACGGTCTGGGCCGGGATCCCCCGCATCCGGAGATGCTTGGCCGTGCCCTCGGTGGCGTACACCGCGAACCCGAGCTCATGCAGCCGCCGGGCGATCGGGACCACCGTGACCTTGTCCCGATCGTTCACGGTGATGAAGACCCCGCCACTCACCGGCAATTCGCCGTCGGCGGCGTGTTGCGCCTTGGCGAAGGCCATCCCGAAAGAGTCGGCGATGCCCATCACCTCACCGGTGGAACGCATCTCGGGGCCCAGGATCAGGTCCACGCCGGACAGCTTGTTGAAGGGGAAGACGGCCTCCTTCACCGCCACGTAGGGCTGCACCACGTCGTCTTCCAGCCCGAGCTCGTCCAGGGTCTTCCCCGCCATCACCGCCGCCGCGAGGCTCGCGAGCGGCACCCCGGTGGTCTTGGAGACGAACGGCACCGTGCGCGGGGGTTCACCTCCAGGACGTACACCACCCCGTCCTTGATGGCGTACTGCACGTTGATGAGCCCCACCACCCCGAGCGCCAGCGCGAAGGCGCGGGTGTATTCCCGCATCTGTTCGACCTGCTGCTCGCTGATCAGGTAGGGCGGCAGCACGCAGGCGGAATCGCCCGAGTGAATGCCGGCATCCTCGATGTGCTGCATCACGCCCCCGATCACGCAGCGGGTGCCGTCGGCGATGGCATCCACGTCCGCCTCGAAGGCATCCTCCAGGAACCGGTCGATCAGCACGGGGTGGCCGGGAGCGGCGCGGACCGCGCGGGTGAAATAGTCGCGCAGCGACGCCTCGTCGTAGACGATCTGCATCCCCCGGCCCCCCAGCACGTAGGAGGGGCGCACCAGCACCGGGTAGCCGACCCGGGCCGCGACCTCGACCGCCTCCTCGAGCGAGAGCGCCGTGCCCGCCGGCGGCTGCGTCACCCCGAGCTCGCGGGCCAGCGCCTCGAAGCGGCGCCGGTCCTCCGCCGCGTCAATCGCGTCGGGCGACGTGCCCAGAATCTTCACCCCTGCCGCCTCGAGCCCCCGCGCCAGCTTGAGCGGGGTCTGGCCACCGAACTGCACCACCACCCCGAGCGGCTGCTCGAGGTGCACGATCTCGAGCACGTCCTCCAGCGTGAGCGGCTCGAAGTACAGGGCATCGGACATGTCGTAGTCGGTCGAGACGGTCTCCGGATTGGAGTTCACCATCACGGTCCGGAAGCCCAGGTCGCGGAACGCCATGGTCGCGCGCACGCAACAGTAGTCGAACTCGACCCCTTGCCCGATCCGGTTGGGCCCGCTCCCCAAGATGATCACCGTCCGGCTGCCCTGAGGCGCGGCCTCGTTCTCCTCGTCGTAGGAGGAGTAGAGGTAGGGAGTGCGGGAGGGGAATTCGCCCGCACATGTATCCACCACCTTGTAGGCCGGGCGGATCTGGAGCCGGTGGCGGAGGGCCCGGATCTCCTCTTCGGTCGCGCCCCAGAGCTCGGCCAGCTGCCGATCGGAAAATCCCATGCGCTTCATCCGGCGGAGGGCCGGGGCAATGGCGGCATCGGCCGGGAGGGGGCCGTCTCCCCGCCGCGCCGCCCAGTCGCGCTCCGCCTCGATCAGCTCCTGCATCTGGCTCAGAAACCAGGGGTCGATCCCGGTCCGCTCCGCGATCTCCTCGATCGAGATGCCGAGCCCGAGGGCCCGCTTCACCTGGAAGATCCGCTCGGGAGTCGGAGTGCGAATGGCCGCCTTGATCGCCTCGGGCGACAGATCGGTCAGCCGGTCGTCCTCCGGGCGGGCGCCGACCACCCAGCCGGCCCGGTCCGCTTCCAGGGCGCGGAAGCCTTTCTGGAACGCTTTCTTGAAGGTCCGGCCGATCGCCATCGCCTCGCCCACCGCCTTCATCTGGGTCCCGAGCCTGGGATCGGCCTCGGGGAACTTCTCGAAGGCGAACCGGGGCACCTTGACCACCACGTAATCGAGCACCGGCTCGAAGGAAGCCGGGGTGGTCTTGGTGATGTCGTTGGGAAGCTCGTCCAGCCGGTACCCCACGGCGACCTTGGCCCCGATCCGGGCGATGGGAAACCCGGTCGCCTTGGAGGCAAGCGCCGAGGACCGCGAGACGCGGGGGTTCATCTCGATCACGAGCTGCTCCCCGGTGCGGGGATCCACCGCGAACTGGATGTTGCAGCCGCCGGCCGCCACACCCACCTCGCGGATGATCCGGATCGCGCTGTCCCGCATGACCTGGTATTCACGGTCGGTGAGCGTCATCGCCGGGGCGACCGTGATGGAGTCCCCGGTGTGAACGCCCATCGGATCGAGATTCTCGATCGAGCAGACGATGACGACATTGTCCGCCCCGTCCCGCATCACCTCCAGCTCGAACTCCTTCCAGCCGATGACGCTCTGCTCGATCAGCACCGCATGCACCGGCGACAGGTCGAGCCCGCGCTCGACCCCGGCGAGCAGCTCCTCCCGGTTGTAGGCGATGCTGCCGCCGGTGCCGCCCAGCGTGAACGAGGGCCGGATGATCGCGGGGTAGCCGGTCTCCTCCACCACGGCCAGGGCGTCCTCGAGTTCCCGCACGACCCGGCCGCGCGGGGTCCGGAGCCCGAGCCGCGCCATCGCCTTGGCGAACTCCTCGCGATCCTCCGCCACCCGGATCGCCCGCTCGTTGGCGCCGATCAGCTCGACGCCGTAGCGCTCCAGGGTGCCGTCGCGGTGGAGCGCCATCGCCACGTTGAGCGCGGTCTGGCCGCCCATCGTGGGAAGGAGCGCATCGGGCCGCTCTCGCTCGATCACCCGGGCCACCCACTCCGGCGTCACCGGCTCCAGATAGGTCCGGTCCGCCAGCTCCGGATCGGTCATGATCGTGGCCGGATTGGAATTGACCAGAATGACCCGGTACCCCTCCTCCTTGAGCGCCCGGACCGCCTGGGTGCCGGAATAGTCGAACTCGGCGCCCTGACCGATCACGATCGGGCCCGAACCCAAGAGGAGGATGGAATGCAGGTCAGTCCGTTTGGGCATCTACCAGGTCCCGGAGCGTCTGGAGGAGCGGGATCCGCGGGGCCCAGCCGGTGGTGGCCCGGAGCCGCGCGGCATCCCCCACCAGGTGAGGGATGTCGGAGGGCCGGGTGAGCTGAGGGTCTACCTCCGCGATGGCCTGGACGCCGATCAGCTCGGCGAGCATGCCAAAGATTTCCCGCAGCGAGTGACCCTCGCCGCGCGCCACGTTGTACACCGTGCCCGGGGTCCCGCGCTGGATCAGCCGGGCATAGGCGTCGGCCACGTCCCGCACGTCGAGGAAGTCGCGGACCGGCTCGAGGTTACCGGTCTTCACGGCGGGGGCGCCGATCCGCTTGGCCGCCTTGAGGCGGCGGGCAAAGGCGGGTACCACGTAGCGATCGCTCTGGCCCGGTCCGGTATGCGGGAAGGCCCGCACCACGATCACCCGGAGCCCGGTGCGCCGCGCCGCCTCGAGGGCCGCGATCTCCGCCCCCAGCTTGCTCGCGGCATAGGGCGAACACGGCGCGGGAGGATCGTCCTCGGTGCGGAGCCGGGCTTCCCTGGCGCAGCCGTAGACCTCGGCCGTGGACACCAGCAGGACCAGGGGATCGGCAGCGCCGGCGGCCTTGAGGGCCCCGAGCGCGTCGGTCAGGCGCGCGGTCCCGGCCGCGTTCACCTCCCAGGCCGTTCCGGGGTCCCGCCGCGCCTCGGCCCCGGAGGCCAGCGCGGCCAGGTGCACCACGGCCTCGAACTGGCCGGCCACCGCCGCCTTCACCGAGGTGGTGTCGCGGAGGTCGAGCGGGATCCAGCGGACCCGGCGGCGGTCGGGCTCGGCGAGAAACCCCGGCGGCGTCTCGCCCGGCAGGCGGGTCCCGACCACTTCGTGGCCATCGGCGAGCAATCGCGGGACGAGCCACCGCCCGACGAAGCCGCCGGCGCCGGTCACCAGAACTCTCATCGCCCGGGCTTCAGCCGTTCCAGGTCCGCATCCACCATCATCTTCACCAGCGAGGGAAAGTCCACGGTCGGCTGCCAGCCCAGCTCGGTCCGGGCCCGGGTCGGGTCGGCCTTGAGCGTGTCCACCTCGGCCGGCCGCATGAACCGCTCGTCGGTCCGCACGAACTCCCGCCAGTCCAGCCCGACGTGCCCGAAGGCGATTTCCACCAGCTCCTGCACAGTATGGGTCTCCCCCGTCCCCACCACGTAGTCGCGCGGGCTGGGCTGCTGCAGCATCCGCCACATCGCTTCAACATAGTCGCCCGCGAACCCCCAGTCGCGCCGGGCCTCGAGGTTGCCGAGCCGGAGCTCGCGGGCGAGCCCCAGGCGGATCCGGGCCACGCCGTCCGAGACCTTGCGGGTCACGAACTCGATCCCCCGCCTCGGCGATTCGTGGTTGAAGAGGATGCCGCTCACCGCGTAGAGGCCATAGGACTCGCGATAGTTCACCGTGATCCAGTGGCCGTACACCTTGGCCACCCCGTAGGGCGAGCGGGGGTAGAACGGGGTGGTCTCCCGCTGGGGGGTCTCGACCGCCTTGCCGAACATCTCGGACGAGCTCGCCTGGTAGAACCGGGCCTGCGGCCAGGCCAGGCGAATGGCCTCGAGAATCCGGGTGACGCCGAGGGCCGTGAACTCCCCCGTCAGGACGGGCTGGTTCCAGGACGTGGGGACGAAGGATTGGGCCGCGAGGTTGTAGACCTCGTCGGGCCGGGTGTCCCCGATCACCGTGGTGAGCGAGTGCTGGTCCAGGAGATCCGCCGGCAGAATCGTCAGGCGATCGAGCAGGTGGTCAATCCGCTCGTAGCTGTGGTGGCTGGTCCGCCGGACCACACCGATCACCTCGTAGCCCTTGGCGAGGAGCAGCTCCGCGAGATAGGAGCCGTCCTGGCCCGTCACCCCGGTGATCAGCGCCCGCGGCATGCCCCGACCTCGTCCCGTTGTGCCAACCTCCGGCCCTCGTTATACTTGTCCGCTCGTCTGGACGGCATCAACTGACGCAGCGGAGAAGGGTGACCGCTATGGCGCGGGTCTGCACTGTGTGCGGCAAGGGGCCGATGGCCGGCAACAACGTGAGCCACGCGAACAACCGGAAGAAGCGGCGCTGGTATCCCAACCTCCAGACCGCGCGGATCCTGGTGGACGGGGCCCCCCGCCGGGTGCGGGTCTGCAGCCAGTGCATCAAGAGCGACCGCATCCGCAAGGCGAGCTGAGCGACCGCGGCCCACCCCCTGCCCCCCTGCCAAGTCTGAAAAAAGGGGACCGACTGGTCCCCTTGATTCCTGCCGCCGCAGCGCCACCGAGCATCCGGACAACGCGCTAGTCCGCCAAGAGCTCGATCCGGGCCACCTCGGCGCCGTCGCCCCGGCGGTGGCCCAGTCTCAGAATCCGGGTGTAGCCGCCCGGGCGGGCGGCGAAGCGCGGCCCGATCTCGGCGAAGAGCCGGGCGAGCGCATCCCGCCCCCGCACCTTGCGGGCCGCAAGCCGCCGGGCGTGGAGATCGCCCCGGCGCGCCAGGGTGATGAGCCGCTCGGCATAGGGCCGCAGCTCCTTGGCCTTGGCCACCGTCGTGTCCACCCGGCCGTGCAGGAACAGGCTGGTCGCCAGATTCCGCAGCAGGGCCCGGCGATGTTCCGCCGTCCGGGAGAGCTGGCGCCCCTTGGCCCGGTGCCGCATCAGCCCTCCTCCGGTCCCTCGCCGCCCACCCGCACGGCGGGCGGCGTGCCGGGGTTCTTCACCACGAGCTCGCCGCCCACCTCCTCGAAGCTCATGCCAAAGTTGAGCCCCTGAGACCGGAGCAGCGCGGCGATCTCGCCCAGCGCCTTCTCACCCACGTTCTTGACCTTGAGCAGCTCGTCCTCGGTGTACTGGACCAGGTCCCGCAGGATCCGAATGTTGGAATTCTTGAGCGAGTTGAGGGAGCGGACCGAGAGGCCGAAGTCGTCAATCGGCCGCTCCAGCCGCTCGCGGAGCTCCCCGCCGGCCGCGACCGCTCCCGCGCCGGGACGGCCCACCGGGACCTTGCCGAACTCCACGAAGTAGCGGAAGTGCTCGGTGGCCAGCGCCGCCGCGTAGGCAATGGCGTCCTCCGGACTCACCGTGCCGTTGGTCTCGACGCTCACAGAGAGTCGGTCGTAGTCGGTCCGCTGCCCCACCCGGGTCTCGGCCACCGAAAAGTTCGCCCGCCGGACCGGATTGTAGATCGCGTCAATGGCGATCAGGTCCACCGGCATGGAGCGGTCGCGGGGATGCAGCTCGGCCTCGACGTATCCCCGCCCCTTGTTCACGTAGAGCTCGCCGTTCACTTCGCGATCGTCCTGCACGGTGAAGAGCAGGTGATCCGGATTGACGATCCGGACCGCGGGGTTGGCCTGAATGTCGCGCGCGTAGAACGGGCCCGGGCCTTCCTGGTGAATCTTGAGGACCGCCTCGTCCACGTCGTCCGCCAGCACCAGGGTCAGTCCCTTGAGGCGCTGGATGATCTGATGGACGTCCTCGTGCACCCCGGGAATGGTCTGGTGCTCGTGCACCACGCCGTCCAGCCGGAAGGCCCAGACCGCGCTCCCCCGGAGCGACGAGAGCAGCAGCCGCCGCAAGGCGTTGCCCAGGGTGTAGCCGTAGCCGCGCTCCAGGGGCTGCAGCCGGAACTCGGCGATGTTGGGGTTGTCCTCCCGCTTGGTCATCTCGACCAGATGCGGGCGAACCAGTCCGGTGAGGTCGATCGTCATGGTCACTTCGAGTAGAGCTCGACGATGAGCTGTTCCTGAGCGTTGAGCGGGATCGCCTCGCGGGTCGGCCGTTCCAGCACCTTGCCAGCCAGCTTCTCGGGATCCACCGCGATCCAGGAAAGCCGCTGGCCCCGGCTCGCGAGCTCGAGCGCCGCCTTCACGCTCGCCAGCTCCCGGCTCGCGGGCGCCACGCGCACTTCCATGCCGGGCCGCACCAGGAAGGACGGCACGTCCACCTTCTCGCCGTTCACCTGGATGTGCCCGTGCCGGACCAGCTGTCGTGCCGCCTTGCGGCTCGGCGCGAACCCCATCCGGTACACGATGTTGTCCAGCCGCGATTCCAGAGCGACCAGCAGGTTGGTCCCCTTGACCCCCTGCTCCCGCGAGATGCGGGAAAAGGTGGTGCGGAACTGGCGCTCGGTGAGCCCGTAGATTCGCTTCACCTTCTGCTTCTCGCGGAGCTGCTTGGCATATTCCGACGCCTTGCGCGCCCGGCCGGCCGTCTGGCCGTGCTGGCCAGCCGGATAGCCGCGCCGGTCGACCGCGCACTTTTCCGTCAGGCACCGGGTACCCTTCAGAAAGAGCTTCGTGCCTTCACGTCGGCACTGCCGGCAGCTGGGACCTGTGTAGCGCGACATGGCTCACACCCGCCGCTTCTTGGGAGGACGGCACCCGTTGTGAGGGATCGGGGTCACGTCCCGGATGGACACCACCTTGAGCCCGGCCGACGCCAACGCCTGGATCGCGGACTCCCGCCCGCTGCCGGGACCCTGCACCCGCACGTGCACCCGCCGGACCCCCAGATTGAGCGCCTCGCGCCCGCAGTTCTCGGCCGCCACCGTCGCCGCAAAGGGGGTGGACTTCTTGGATCCCTTGAAGCCCGCCTTGCCCGCCGAGCCCCACACCAGGGTGTTCCCCTTCATGTCGGTGATGGTGATGAGCAGATTGTTGAACGTGGCGGAGATGTGGGCGATGCCCTCGCTCTCGACCACCTTCTTGCCGCGCTTCGCCGCCGGGGCCTTGGCAGGGGCCGGGGCGGCGGCGGGGGCAGGGGCGGCCGGTGGAACCGGCTGGGTAGGCGGCGTGGGTGTCGTCATCTTACTTCTTGGTCACCTTCTTCTTGCCCGCGATCGCGCGGCGCGGCCCCCGCTTGGTCCGGGCGTTGGTGTGGGTACGCTGCCCCCGCACCGGCAGGTTCCGGCGGTGCCGGAGGCCGCGATAACTGCCGATGTCCATGAGCCGCTTGATGTTCATCGCGACTTCGGTCCGGAGCGCCCCCTCCACCTTCACCGAGCGCTCGATGTACTGCCGGAGCCGGGCGACTTCCGCGTCCGACAGGTCCCGCACCCGGGTCTCGGGGCTAACCCCGGTTTCCGCAAGAATCCGGTTGCTGGTGGGGCGGCCAATACCGTAGATGTATGTGAGGGCGATCTCGACCCGCTTGTCGCGCGGCAGGTCAACGCCAGCGATACGCGCCATGCCTCAACCCTGCCGCTGCTTGTGCTTGGGGTTGCGCCGGCAGATGATGCGAAGCTTCCCCTGCCGCCGGATGACCTTGCAATACTCGCAGATCGGTTTGATGCTCGAACGTACCTTCACGGACTTCTCCCCGTCAATCCGGATCCCACCGAAGCACGGAACAATACTCGCCATCCGCCACCCGAGCAAGGGCCCGGTCCCGCTCAGCCCGCTTGAATCTCGGCCTCCAGCTCGGCCAGCGCCGCTCCCGGGTCCCCCGCCTCCAGAATCGGCCGGCCCACGACGAGGTGCGTGGCACCGGCCCGCGCCGCCTCGGCCGCCGTCGCCGTCCGGGCCTGATCCCCGGCTGGCGCGCCGGGGCGCCGGATGCC
>JBBIMQ010000034.1:0-3996 GCA_037444345.1 Gemmatimonadota bacterium
GGCAGGCGGCGCGTCGGGGTCCGTCACGATCCGGAGCCGTCCTCGCCCTCCCTGGAGGAGCCAGCCGGCCCGGTCCCGCTTGCCAGGCTCGGGGACACCGTCCTCCCATCGCTGATCGCTGATCGGCCGGAACCCGGGCGGTTCGTTGCGGCACGACTCCGGCCGCTCCCCAGGAACGACCTCCCCTTTCGCCTCGGTTCGGCCGAGGGCTGTAGCCGGAGCGGGAGAGGCAACGCCGGCCGGCTGCCCGATGCCGGCCCGAGCCGGCGGAGACTCGAGCTCCAGGCGAATCGTATATCGTCCGGGGTGGAGGCTGTCGCGCTGCACCTGAGGAGAGACCGTGGACATGGGGTGGTCCCATTCCACGATCGCGCGAGGGCCACGGCGCCCGGCCACGTAGGCCTGCGCCGAAAGCGCGAAACGGAGCCGTTCGCCGGGAGGGCGCCGAGAAACAGTGTAGTCTACGCTGTCGCGCTGGCCCAACGCCACGCGATCGAGGACGATCCGGGGCGCGGTTTCCTCTCGGGTCGTCACGGTGGCGTACAGGGCGACGCTGTCAGGCCGTTGGCTCTTGCCGGACCACTCGATGACGATGCGGAGCGTGTCCGAAAAGCTGTCGGAATGCCCCGGGGCCCTGCACCCCACCAACGCAACCGCCGCAGCCCAGGCGGCTCCACAGCCAACCACGCTCATCGCGGGGCAATCACTTGCCGCTCAACCTCCAGTGGTCTACGAACTGGAACATATCGTACGGGACCGGATTCAGGCCACCTCCGTACGTCGGGTTCCAGGTGACCCCGTTGAACGCGGGAGCCGAGGACGGGAAGAAGTACTGCACATTGGTCACATTCAACACCTGAGCATCGTTCACCCACATCCGAGCCACGCCGTCAGCGTTGCCCAAGGTATTCGCGATGATGAGAACTTCGACCTTGACCCAGCGTCCGCGGTTGTTGATCAGACTGAAGTTGCTGAACATCTTAGGGTTCATCGTTCCGCCGACACTCTGAAGGTTTACCCCAAGTCTGTCAGTGAGGTTGAGATAGTGGTTGAGCCCAGTCGAGCCGCCCTGGTAGGGCGTGAGCAAGAAGCCGAACTTGGTTCCTACGTTCCCGTTGTTGGTGAAGGCCGGATCCAACATTGTGAAGATGCACATGTACTGGGTCGTGACGTTGCGCCCGAAGTATCGATCGAAACGGAACGGGGCGGACCCGCCGGGCGAACCGGCAGGGAATTTCCCCGCCGCCACGTTCTGCGGTGATTTGGGGGCACTCGGATCCTGGACGATGCTCAGGCGCCCTCGCCCCCCGATCGTCGTCCACCCGTCGGCGTCTGTGGCAGGCGCCTGAGGCGGCACCGCGTTCCAGGCGGCATCGAAGATCAACGTGAGTCCCGGCGGCTCGTTGCTGCATGCGTTGGAACCCGCCGGCGGAAGCGCCGAGAGCGTGACCTGCGCCGTGTCGGCAAAGCTGCCGCCGACCTGCCGAGCGACAACCAGGTAGGTCCCCGGGCTCGTACCGCCCCGGTACTGGCCCGTACTGGTCACACTCCCGCCCGGGTCGGTGGTGAACCAGGTAACGCTGACCGCCGTCGTGCCGCCATTGCTGAGCCGGCCCGTGGCCGTGAACTGCTGAATCCCGCCGACCAGCAACTGAACCGAGCTCGGGGCGACCGTGATTCCCGTGAGCGTGGTCGGCTGGTTCACGGTCACCCGGGAGGTGTCTGCCAGGTTCGCCGTGGTACTCCGCGCCACCACGAGGTAGCTCCCGGCCGTCTGGGGAGCCGTGAACAGTCCGCCGCTGGTGACGGTGCCGCCGGTGGCGGAATAGGCAACCGAGACCGGGGCCGTGGTGCCGTCGCTCAAAAGTCCCACCGCGGTGAACTGCTGGGTGCTGCCCGCCAGGATCGAAACCGAGTCCGGCGAGAGGAGAATCCGGGTCAGGGTGGCCGAAGGCAGGTTCAGCGTGACGATCGAGGTATCGGCATGCTGAAGATCGGGCGTCGTGGCCACGACGCGATACGTCCCCGGCACCTGGCCCGCGGTGTACAGGCCGCTCGGCGTGATGCTTCCCCCGGTGGCCGTGAAGTTCACCGAGACGGGGGCCGTGGTGCCATCGCTCAGCCTTCCGAGCACCGAGAAGAGCTGGGTACCTCCCGTGACCAGCGAGGCTGTGGCCGGGCTCAGGGTCACGGCAACCACCGCCGCGCCGGACACGACTACCTTCGAGGTGTCGGCCTTACCGGTAAGCCCGTGGGTCGCGGTCACCAGGTAGTTCCCGGGCGTCTGCGGGGCGGTATAGAAGCCATTCTGCGCGATCGTCCCGGCCGTGGCACCGTAGGAGGCGAGCACCGGGGCCACCGTGCCGTCGGTGTAGAGGGCGAACGCGGTAAACGTCACGTTCTTTCCCGGATCCAGCCGGATCGAATCGGGGAGCAGGAGCACGGTCTGGACCGTGGGTGCCGAGTTCGAGATGGTGACGGGAACCGTGTCGGCCAGAGGCGCCGTGGTGCTCGTCGCGATCACCTGGAACGTGCCAAGCGTGCTCCCTGCCGTATAAACGCCGGCACCGGTGATGGTCCCGCCGGTGGCGCTCCAGGTCACCGCGATGGGAGCCCGGCTGCTGTCGCTGAAGACGCCGAAGGCGAGGAAAGGCCGCGCCTCGCCGGGCGCGATGATGGGGCTGAAGGGCTGCACTTCGACGTCAACCATCGCCAGCGGGCTGCCGGTGACGGTGACGATGGCCGTGTCGGCTGGATAGGGAAACTGCGGCGAAGCCGCGATGACCGTGAAGGTACCCGGCACGTCGGATCCGAAGGTTCCGTCCGCTCCCAGCGTCCCACCGTTCGCGGTCCAGTTGGGGCGCAGGGCCACGCTGTCGCCTGCGGCGTTGATCCCGTAGACCAGCAACTGGACCGTCGAATCCACCGGAACGGCGACAGCGCTGGGGGTGACGACGACGGTCACGATCGCCCGCGAAGGATCGGGACCGATGCCGACGCGGCGTTCGGCAGTGCAGCCCGACAGTCCAGCAGCACAGAGGCCGAGGAGCCAGTACGCGCGTCCCGGGTGGAAAAGAGGAGAGGACATGGGTCCACCACCCTTCGGAATCGAGCGGCGAAGGCGTTTGCGAGTGTGTTGGTCGCCAAGATGCCGGAACAGCCGTCCGCCCGCAACCTGGACGGTGCGCGCTGTCATGCGGTCATGATCTCCGCGCCCGGCGTCCGTCCGCGGTGACAGTTGTCACATCTCGTTGCGCCCGCGCCCGGGCCAGGTGTTGCCTCGAGTCGGCAGTGAACCGAGGAATGTCGCAGCGCCGCCCCGACATACCGTTGCGACCCCGAGAGGTTCCGCAGCAAGTCCCGTACCGATTCGTGGTAACACCTGGGATACATTGCTCGACCGCCGAGCGAGGTAGCAATAAAGCCGGGGGCGTTTCCGAAAGGTAGAGAGCAACCGGGGCGCCCTGACCATGCCACGGCGCATCAGCCCCCCCAACTGATCGCTTCCGCCTGATCACGCCTCCCCAGCATCCAGAATTCGATTCTGGTAATACCAACCCTAGCAGGCGCCATTATCGCTCTCAACGTAGCGCCAGGATGACTGAGGAAACGCTCGGTTACCCGCCACGAGTCCATGCCTATCTGCCAGGTCTTCCAGCAACCCGTCTGTATTCCCCAGCAGAGCGACAGCCGTGCCGGCATCGAACGAAGCCACTGTCGCCAACCTCACCCGTGAAGTGCCACGTGAGGGTGTGGTCCTTAGAGGGTGACCCCGAGGGACAGCAGGTCGCCTGAAGCAGGACGTAGGACCATGAGCGCCCTGAGCCACCAGGCCTACGTGGCGGCGAGCACCGCAGACCTTTCATGCCACTGCTGTTGTGCCTAGCAATGACCACCTCGCCCCTACGGCACGGCCAACCGTCCAGAAAAGCCAGGGCTGGGTCACACGGAACAGAGGAGACACGGGCAGGCCGGTCATGTCATGCACCGATCGCA
>JBBIMQ010000034.1:4008-13116 GCA_037444345.1 Gemmatimonadota bacterium
CCCCCCGCCCTCCCCGTCACCCACCGGGCGAGCCCGGCCAGATCCTCCGCGCCGAGCCGCGAATGCGACGGCAGGGTGCCAAGCGACTGGCAGAGCGCTTCCGCCCCCGGATACCTCCCGAGTCCCCGGCACCGCCCCTGGAACCCTCGCAGCCCGGCGAGCGTCTCCGGATAAGCGGGCATGATACCGAGCCGCCGCGCCTGCGGGCTCTCCACCTCGCGGCGCCGCGCCGGCTCGAAGAGAAACGGCACCCGGAGATAGCCGGGAACCGACCCCGGAGCCGGCTTCACAGGAGTGAGCCCGCACTCCGGGTTCCGCACCACAAGTTCCACCAGCGCAGCCGCGTGCGCCCGCCGCAGCTCGGCCTCGCGCGCCGCGGCGCTCGACTCGCAGCCCAGCACTCCCGCAGACACCGCGGCCATGCCTCGCACCGGCCGGGGCTTGCGGTAAACGGTGTCTCCCAGCCCCAGAAACGGCAAGCTCGCCGGCACCCGGTAGAGCGCCGGCCGCCCCAGGACCCACTGGGCGAGCAGCGCAAACCAGCACCCGAGGCCCCGGTGTCCCGCAAGAACCGGCGGAACCACTGCCGCCCCGGGCGCCGCCGCATCGTAGAGCAGTGCTCCGCCACCCCCGCCGGTCACTCCCTTCCCTCGCCCGAAGCTCAGCACCCCGAATTCGCCCAGAGTCCCGGGTGTCCGTCCCTCCACCACGGCGCCGGCGGCCTGGGCGGCGTCTTCGATCACGGGGACACCGCGCGGCGCGCAAAGTGCCCGGACCCGCGAAACCTCCACCGGGATGCCGTAGAGGTGCACCACCACCACCGCGGCGACGCCCCCGGCAAGCGCCCGCTCGAGCGACTCCCAGTCGGGCCCCAGGGTGTGGGGGTCGAGATCGTAGAGCACGACCTCCACCCCAGCCGTGTCGGCCGCCGTCGCCAGATCGTAGCAGCCGTAGGCCGGCAGCGCGACCGGCGCACCGCCCGCCGCCCGGCTCGCCGCCCCCAGGGCAAGCGCGAGCGCCGTGGTCCCGCTGTCGGTGAGAAGGACCCTCTTCCCGGGCGCCCAGGCCTGAAGCCGCGCCGCCACCCGGGCCCGCTGGGCCTCGCCTCCGGCGAGCGCGCTCCAGGCACCCGCCGCTAGCCCGGCCAGGGAAACCGGCGAATAGACCGGGAGCTGGTACCGCCACCTCACGGAATCCCCCGCACGATCCGGGGCCCGAGCGCGGTCGCGAGCCTGAGCGGGAGCCGCCGCCAGAGGCGGGGCCCCCAGGCGTATGCCCCGTCGTCCGGCGAGGGCGTGCCGGCCCCGTGTCCCGCCCCGGCACCGGACTGGTACCACCAGAGCTGCTCGTCGCGGCTTCCCCACTGCCGCTTGAACCGGTGGGTCCCACCACCCGGGGTACAGCGGCCGAAGTTGAACCGGGCGAGGCCCGCCCCCGCCGCACGCTCCATGAACGCCCAGTAGAGCCGCATGTTGGCGGCCAGGCGGGAGAACTCGTACAACGCCGCGGCCCAGGTCATCTCGAACTCGTCGGCCCAGCGAAAGCCCGCGCCACAGGCAATCGCCCGGGCGCCGAGATAGGCGCACCCGAACCACACCTCCTCGCCGAAGGCACTCGCCAAGGCCTCGAAAAAGCGGCGGGGAAGCACCGGAGTGCCCAGGTCCCGCATGTGCCGCGCGAACACCCGATAGAACGGATCCACCTGTTCGGGGCCGATCCGGACCTCCACCCCGTCCTTCTCGGGCCGGCGGATCTGGCTCCGGAGCTTGGACGAGAAACGCTTCCAGACGGCCTCGGCATCGCCCGGGACGAGGTCGAGCAGGACGGTCACTTTCCGGTGCGAGACCGGGAGCGCGAGCGGCTGCGGAGCCCGGCAGCGGAGCTCGAGCAGCTTGACCCGCTCCTCCCGAGCGAGCGCCGCCGCATGATCCCCCAGCACCCGCACGGCCTCGGGCGTTCCCAGAGGCCCGCCATAGTTGACGAACGGCTGGGACACCAGATAGTGACCGAAGACCAGGCTCCGCACCCGGACCAGCGGGAGCACGCCGGCAAGCCCGCCCGACGGGTCCCTTGCCGCGAGGTACAGGCACTCGTGTTCGAAGACGTCCTCGTAGATCCCGCGCCAGCCCGCGAGATGGAAGTGGGTCCAGCCGGGGCAACCGCGGACGAAGGTGTCCCAGGCGTCCGGAGTCCCCCAGTAGCGCTCGACGACGAGACTCATGCGGAGGGGGGGAGCCCGGCCGCCAGGGATGGGCCAAGCACGGGGCCGAACCGGCGAGCCACGGAGGTGAACCGGAACTCGTCGAGCAGTCGCTCCAGCCGCGGCCAGGTCTTCGCCAGGCCCCGATAGTGCCGGAGCCGGGTCACCAAGCCGGCCGGGAGGCGGGGCTGCTCCGGATCAATCTCCCAGGGATGGGTATAGAACATCGCCGAGTGACCTGCCGCTCCCCACTGGCGGAAGGCGCGAGCCGTGAGCCCGTACGGGAGCTGGCGCAAGTATCCCCCGCCCGCCGCGGGAATCGCGAGCCGGCCCCAGCGGAGCACCGCCAGGGGGAGTTCCAGCAGCTCGCCAGCCCCGGTGCGGATCCGGTGCGGGACCGGAGGGATTCCCGGATAGCCGTAATCGGGGCGCCGGATGGGGAAGAGACTCGAATCGTAGCGGTACCCCTCCTCCGCCAGGATCTCGAGCGCCCACTCGTTCCCCGGACGAATCGAGAAGGTGGGGGCGCGAAAGCCCAGGCAGGGTTGACCGCTCGTGTCTTCGAGGATCGCCTTCGACTCCCGCGCCTCGCGGCGGAACTGGTCCGGAGCCAGGGTCGAGACCCGCCGGTGCCACTGGCTGTGGGAGGCGATCTCGTGGCCCGCCCCCGCGATCCGGCGGATGAGCGCCGGAAACCGCGCCGCGACCCAGCCCACCGTGAAGAACGTGCCCCGCACATCATGTCGGGCCAGCAGCTCCAGGAGCCTGTCCGTGTTCCCCTCGACCCGGCTCGGCAGCCTGTCCCACGACGCACGATCAACCCAGGGGTCGAACGCGTTGGCCTGGAAATAATCCTCCACATCCACGCTGAAGAGGTGGGGGGCGCCGGGCTGGGCGGGAAGGGGATCGCAAGCAAGCATCGAGGTGGAAGGTCGGTTGCCGGGAGGGGTGACTGCAAGAGTCGTCCCGCCGAGGGCGCAGGGGTGCCCCGGCGTTCGCAGGGCTGCGGGGCCCGAAACGAAAAGACCCCGGGTTCGCTGGGAACCCGGGGTCTTGCGGCGGAATCCGGCCGGCCCTCAAGCGACGGCCTTGTTCTTCCGCCTCCGATAGAGCCCGACCCCGCCCATCCCGGCGAGCCCGCTGGCGAGGAGCGCCATGCTCACCGGCTCGGGGGTCACCGTGGTGCAGTTCGCTGCCAGGTTGCCAGTCTGCTGGGTCCAGCACTCGGTGGACTGGCCCCCGGGGCCATTGGCGCCGCGGAGCACGAGGCCCGAGGTCGAGGGATCCCAGTTGCCGGTGATCTGCCAGGTGAACACCACCGGGGCGCCGAGCGCGGAACCGCAGCCGGGCCCGGTCTGGTACAGGTCGTAGGCGTGGTTCACGTTGGTGGGGAGCTGGCCCGGCAGGGCGCACCCGCTCGCGATCCCGTTATCGAGCTTGTTCACGGTGTTGGGCACGATGGTGTTGAAGTCCACCGCAAAGCCCACGGTCCCGGTGTTCCGGAGCCGCCAGCTCCCGGGGGTGTCGCCGGGCCGGGCGGGGCCGGTGACGTTGAGCGTGCCCAGCACGGCCTGGGACCCGCCGGTGTTGTAGAACCCGATACCGTTGAAGATGGTGCCGGCGTAGGTCTGGGTGCCGTAGGTGGCCGCGGCGTTGCCCGAGAGGTTCCACACCTGCATGGTGACATTGTTCCCGGTCACCTGGATGGTGATCGCCGCGCAGGTGGCGAAGCGGTCGCCGCCGCAGATGCGGTAGGAGTGGAACCCGTTGGCTGACGCGACCGCAGGAACCGCGAGAGCCAGCACTCCGGTCAGCACAGCAGTCTTGCCTGACGATCTCATCTCGAGCTCCTCTCCTCTCGACACTTCGGTGCCTGTCACGCGGTGTCTCTGAACCCGCGTACTGCCATCCAGATGAAACCCACCGGATACAGCACCCCTTGCAGGGTGGTCCGGACGATACCCTTGATCAACCCGCCCTTCAGGTTGGGCTCCACCGTGGAGAGCGCGGTGGAGAGCGTGGTGGCATACAGCACCAGCGCTGCCAGGATCACCAGGGCTGCAGCCAACAGGAGCCCCGACGCAATCCGCACCAGCCACACCCGCCCCCGCGCCACTCCGGCGGCGAACAGGAGCCCCAACCCCACCGCCAGGAGCGGGAGTCCGTTCAGGACCGTGGTGACGGTACCGAACTCCCACTCCGCGTCGCCGAAGGCCAGGGGATACCACGCCAGGGCCAGATCGGCGCCCGCCACCACCGCGAAGACAAACCCGATTCCGCCGAGCAGATACCACGCCGCCTCAGGATCGGGGCTGGGAAGAGCCCGGGCGCGTTCTTCGGGTTTGACCAGGATCCGGGGAGTGCTCATGGCCACCCCCGGACATTCGCCACCCGCTGTCTGGAGACTGCACGGATCAGGCCAGTGTCCGAGCGACTGCCCGGGCGGGACAAACACTTGTCGGAACGCAACTTGGGACGCATTGTCAGTCCAGGTTCAGGACCCGTTGACGCCGCTGTCGTGGAAGCGCCACAACAGCACTGACCCTAGGCGGCCGACCTCCGGGAGGCTCGCCAGGACGCTCCCGCAAGCCAAAGGAGCGCAAACGGATAGAGGGTGACCTGCAGGCCCGTCTTGAGGAGCGACTTCTTGAGCATCGTGAGCCCGACCGGGTCCCGCATGGACCGGATCGCCAGGGGCACCACGGTGCCGAACAGCACGCCGGCGAGCCACATCATCACCGCAAACAGCACGCAGAAGATCGCCACGGTCCGTACCTGCCAGCGGCGACCCAGCGCGACCCCCGAGCCTAGGAGGAGCACCACCCCGATCAGGGCCAGCGGCACCGTGTCGAAGAAGTACGTGACCGTGCCGAGTTCCCATTCCGGGGTCCCTACCCGGAGGGGAATCCACTGAGCAGCGGCGTCCGCGATCCCGATGAGCGCCAGCACCAGGCCGAGGGCGGAGGCCGCCCGCCAGACCAGGCGCTGCTGGGACGAAAGAGTGCGCGGCATGAATCGGGTCAGAGTGTAACCTCGCCTTCGGCGGCTGCCAACCTCGGGGGCTCTCTCTGCCGCCCGCGGACACTGCCAGTGCTGGCGAGCCCCGCGCCCCCCGGGGCCGGGGCCGGGGCCCATCACGGCGGGACTCGCCCTCCTCGAGCGCCCTCCCGTGGGCCCGGGCGATCCGCTCGCCGCTCGCTTCCCCCTATCACGGGACCGCCGAACCCCGCCACGTTCGCCTGGCTGACCCGCCAGCAGCGCGCCCGCGCCGGGAGCCCGCGGGGCCGTCCGGCCCTGCGCTCCCGCGCCCCGACGTTCCTAGAAGACCACCAGGTCCGCGAACGCCCGGGGCTTGAGCTGCCAGAACCCGGTGCCGGTGGGGACCAGCACGCCCTGTGCCCGCACCGACATCCCGACCGGGAACTGCGAGGGAACCGCCCCCAGGTTCTCGTCCATCAGGAGGTCCACCGGACCCGAGGCATCGTCCACGGTCACCTGAAGCGCCGAACCCACGGCCACGGTGCTCAGGATGACGGCGTTGTTGATGAACACAAGATCCGCGTCCCGGGTGCCGCCTGCCGCCGTACGGGCATTGGCGGTGGAGAGCGTATCCACCCCCGGGCCCGGGCCGCCGGCGAAGGCGTAGTAGGTGAAGAGCCGGGCCGCGGCGATCACCTTCTGCCCGTTCCGTGTCGCGACGGTGCCGAGGACCCGAACCGAATCGCCTTCGATGTTGAAGGGCGGAGCCCCCAGATTCCGGGCCTCGAGGAGCCGGAGCGCTCCGGTGGCATCGCGGATGTGGGCGGTGGTGTCGGCGAAGCGCTGCAGTCCGGAGAGCACGAGCCCGCTCACCATCACCCGCTCGCCGTCGGGGGCCGTTCGCACCTCGGCCGCCGTGCGCCGCGGCAGTGTCAGCGCTCCCGAGACCACCTGTGCCGGCGTCGAGGCCGTCACCACCAGCGTGTCGGGAATGGCGAGGAAGAGCCGGAGCGTATCGCCGAGCCCGGAGGTATCCACGCCCAGGCGGTAGCGGCCGAGCGGCGGGCCGGGAATCTGGATCCGGCCCTGGGCGTCGGTGGTGCCGGCGGCGACCGTGTCCAGGGTGCCCAGGGTGAGGAGTCCGGCGCGGATCCCGGCGAAGGTGGTGTCGAAGGGGGTGAGGGTGCCTGACGCATCGCGGTCATAGAAGACGACGAGCGTCACTGCCCGGCCGGGCCCGGGGCCGAAGCTCAGCTCCTCGCCCGCGTTGGAGCAGGCGGCGAGGGCGAGCAGGCCGGCGAGGGCCAGGCGAAACCGGGGGGCGTGGTCCGGCATGGTTCAGCGCTCCGTACCGATGCGCCGCACAGGCGGCGAGGCGTTCCAGGTGCTGTGGCTCACGGTGCCTCAGTACCCCAGTCGCAGGCCCACCCGCACGATCCGATTCTCGTTCCGGCGGCTCTGGAGCCGGCCGAAGTGGGGATTGGCGATCAACGGCAGCGTGAGGTTCCCTTGCCCATCGTCGGTGACGCTACCCTGCGGGTCCACCAGCACCAGGGCCCGGTCCACCACGCCTGAAGGGGTGCCCACCACATTGAAGGCATCGAGGGTGAACTCGATGCGCCCGCCCAGCGAGCGAACCGGGAGGCCGATCACCAAGTTGAGGTCGAGCGCGTGCACCCCGTCGCTCCGGCAACTGTTCCGGGCGGCCAGGTCTCCCACCTGATCCTTGAGGCACCCGTGGCGCGCGATCAGGGCCGGGATCCCGGGAATGGACGGATCCACGAAGGCGGGATCGTTGTTGCCCGAGCCATCGGCGTTGGCGTCCACGCCGGGCCGGAAGCCGGGGGTGTAGGGCAATCCGGAGCGATAGCGGTAGCGCGCTCCGAGGGTCACCGGGACCCGGCTGCCGAGCCGGAGCTCGGCCCAGGCCTGGACCCGGTGGGGCACGTCGAAGTCGGAGCGACCCTCCGCCCATTCGTCACCCGGCCGGTCACCGGGGAACGGGCTCAGCTCGTCGGCCGGGTCACCGGTCCAGCTCCGGAGCCAGTTGTCCCGGGCCCGCGAGAAGCGATAGCCCGCGCCGAAGGAGAGCCCGGTGGCCCGCCGCTGTTCCAGCGCGACACCGGCTTCGTAGTAGTCGGCGAAGCCGGTCGGGGCCAGGGCCGACACCAGGTCGAAGCCGGGCAGGCGGCGATTGCTGCCGGGGGCGGCGACCAGGAGGCCGCCCTGCTGGATCAGCGTCCCGAACACGGGGCGCCCTTCCTGGGTGGTGGCCGCGGGGCTCGGCAGCAGATTGAGGTCGCTACGGCGGAGCAGATAGTCGGTATGGTGATAGGCAGCGTTCACCGTCACGGTGATCGCGGAGGGCAGCGCCTTCCGCACCTCGAGGTCCACCTTGGCGGTTCTCGGGTCGCGGTACTCGCCCGCCGGATCGAACAGCGCGAACCGGGCGCCGGCCCCCGGGGCGGCCGCCGAGTCCGCCACCGGCCAGGCGCTGAAGGTGCCGATGCCGCGGCGGATCGTCTGGCGGCCGTCGCTCAGCAGCACCTCGCTGAACACCGCGGGATCGAGCCCTCCGTAGGCCAGCGCCCCGCTCAGGCCCACGATCCAGCTCCGGTCCTTCCCTCCTTCCCAGAGCAGACCCACCCGGGGCCCGATGTTGTTGCGGTCGCGGGGAGCCCGGCTGTTGGCGAATCCGAAGCTTTGCACGAAGCTGCTGTCGGTGCGGATCGCCGTGGTGGGGAGATCCTGGCGATCGTAGCGCACTCCGCCGAGGAGGCGGAGCCCGGGCCGGGGCTGCCAGGCGATCTGGCTGAAGAGCCCCAGTTCGGAGTACTCGAACGAGGCGTCACCGCTGGGCTCGCTCGCCTGCCAGTAGGCCCCGGTCCCGGTGGCGAAGCGGTCCAGGTCGCCGAAGGCGAAGATGCCGCCCCGGCCGTAGAGGTAGTCCTGGCTCCAGGAGGTCCGGGACCAGGAGAACCCGATCTTGAAGAAGTGCTGGCGCGCGCGACCGAACTGGCGGCCGAACGACTCGACCACGTCGAAGGTGTTACGTTCAAACCCCGCCGGGGCAAGCGGCGACCGGCCCAGGGCGGCGCCGTCGCCCACGATCAGCGTGGGGGGAAGGGCGCTCCCGGACCAGTCGCGCTTGGCGCGCCGGTACCCCGCCCTGAGCTCGTTGGAGGAGCCGTTGCCCCAGCTCGACGCCAGCACCACGCCGCCCGAGAACTCGCGCCCGTCGAGCACGGTACCCGCTCCGTTGAGCAGGTCCTCTCCCACCAGCGCCGCCTGTTCCTTCCATCGGGCCAGATTGGCCCGGGTGACCAGACTGACGGCCGGCGACAGTCGCCAGTCCACCCGCACCCCGCCGGCGCCGCCCCGCCAGCTCCGGACCGGGGGCCGGGTGAAGGCGGCGACCCCGCTTACTCCGAAGGTGTCCTGGGCGAGCTGTTCCAGTGTGGCCCCGAGGGCCACCGGCACGCCGCCCAGCAGGCCGCTATCCCGCTCCCAGACCCGCGCGGCCGGCGATTCGAGGTCCTGGTAATGGAAGCCGGCCAGGAAGCGTGCCCGGTCGGGGATGAGGGCACCGCTCACCGTGGCACCGGCCCAGAGGGAGGTGACCGACGAGTCCGCGGGGTTCTGGACTCCGGCGATACCCGGCTTGCCGCTCACCGCCACGAACGGCTCGAACCGGAATTGCTCGGTGCCGCGGCGGCTGAAGGCGTTGAAGACCAACCCGCTCGCGCTCGGGCCCTCCACGTCGGCCACCTGGTTCAGGAGCTGGACCTGCTCGAAGAGGAACGTAGGGTACACCGGCGCGCCCGCCGGATCCGGCTCGACCCCGGGGTGGCGGAACCAGGTCGCGGGGAGTCCGTCCACGACCAGCCGGCTCGCCCTGTATCATCCCGGTTCGGCGGACGAACGCAACT
>JBBIMQ010000035.1:0-12922 GCA_037444345.1 Gemmatimonadota bacterium
TGATTTGCGCCTATTGCAGCCACGTAAAACAAGTGCTAAAACGGCCGCCCCCGGGGTGCCCGTTCACGGCGCCCCGGGGGCGGCCGTTTCGGTAGCGCCGCCCGGCTGGGATAGGCCCGAGAGCTCGCTCATGCGGGCGGGCGGGCGGCGGCCGGCGGCCCGGTCGGGAAGAGGACCGACTTTCCCCCACCCCGATTCGCCGCGCCGCACACTCCTTGACAGGGAAGATCACGTGAAGCTCGACCGCTCCCTCCGCCTTGCCCGCCTGCCGGCGCTCCTCGCCGAGCGCATTCTGGTGCTCGACGGGGCGATGGGGACCATGATCCAGTCGCACCGGCTGGAGGAGGTGGACTACCGCGGGGAGCGGTTCCGGGAATGGCCTCGCGACCTTCGCGGGAACAACGACATTCTCTGCCTGACCCGGCCAGAGATCGTGGCCGGGATCCACGCCGCCTACCTCGAGGCCGGCGCGGACATCATCGAGACCAATTCGTTCAATGCGACCGCGATCTCCCAGGCCGACTACGGCACCGAGAACCTGGTGTACGAGCTCAATCGGGCGGCGGCGGCGCTGGCCCGCGCCGAGGCGGATCGCTTCGAGGACCCGACCCGGCCGCGCTACGTGGCCGGGATCCTGGGACCCACCAACCGGACCGCGTCGCTTTCCCCCGACGTCAACGACCCGGGATTCCGGAACGTGACCTTCGACCAGCTGGTGGCGGCATACGCAGAGGCCACCCGCGGCCTGCTGGACGGCGGGGCCGACCTCCTGATGGTCGAGACCATCTTCGACACCCTGAACGCGAAGGCGGCCATCTTCGCGATCGAGGACGTGTTCGAGGCCCGGGGGGAGCGGGTGCCGGTCTGGATCTCGGGGACCATCACCGACCGGAGCGGCCGGACCCTGTCGGGCCAGACGGTGGAGGCGTTCTGGAACTCGGTGAGTCACGCCCGCCCGCTCCTCGCCGGGCTCAACTGCGCCCTGGGCCCGGCCCAGCTCCGGCAGTACGTGCAGGACCTGAGTCGGGTCGCTCCGGTGTACGTGAGCACCCACCCGAACGCGGGTCTGCCCAATGCGTTCGGCGGGTATGACGAAACTCCGGACTCCATGGCGGCGCTCCTGGGCGAATTCGCCCGCAGCGGCCTGGTGAACGTGGTGGGCGGCTGTTGCGGCACCACGCCGGCGCACATACGGGCCATCGCGGAGGCGGTCCGCGGGGTCCCGCCCCGGCTCCCGCCCACCCCGCCGATCCGGTGTCGGCTGGCGGGGCTCGAACCGCTCACCATCGGTCCCGAAACCAACTTCGTAAATGTGGGCGAGCGGACCAACGTGACCGGCTCTCGCCAGTTCGCCAGGCTGGTCCTGGAGGGGAACTACGAGGCCGCGCTGGAGGTGGCCCGCCAGCAGGTGGAGAACGGCGCCCAGATCATTGACGTCAACATGGACGAGGGGATGCTGGACGCCGAGCAGGCGATGACCACCTTCCTGCGCCTGGTGGCGTCGGAGCCGGCGATCGCGCGGGTGCCGGTGATGGTGGACAGCTCCAAGTGGTCGGTGATCGAGGCCGGTCTCAAGTGCCTGCAGGGAAAAGGGGTGGTGAATTCCATCTCGCTCAAGGAAGGCGAGGAGGCGTTCGTCCGCCAGGCGCGGCTGGTGCGGCGGTACGGTGCGGCGGTCGTCGTCATGGCCTTCGACGAGCAAGGCCAGGCCGAGACGGTGGAACGCAAGGTAGCGATCTGCGAGCGCGCCTACCGGATCCTCACCGAGCGCGTGGGGTTTCCGCCCGAGGACATCATCTTCGATCCCAACATCTTCGCCGTGGCGACCGGGATCGAGGAGCATAACGGCTACGCGGTGGCCTACATCGAGGCGGTGCGGCAGATCAAGGCCGCGCTGCCGCACGTGCTGGTGAGCGGAGGCGTGAGCAACCTCTCCTTTGCGTTTCGGGGCAACGCGCCGGTCCGCGAAGCGATGCACTCGGTGTTTCTCTATCATGCGATCCAGGCCGGCATGGACATGGGCATCGTGAATGCCGGCCAGCTCGCGGTGTACGACGACATCCCCCCCGACCTGCTGGAGCCGGTGGAGGACGTGATCCTCAACCGCCGCCCCGACGCCACCGAGCGGCTGCTCGCGGTGGCGGAGCGCTACCGCGGCCGCGAGACCGCCGCGGCTGAGGACCAGGCCTGGCGCTCGGCACCGGTCGAGGAGCGCCTGGCCCATGCGCTGGTGGAGGGCATCGCCGACTATATCGTGGAGGACACCGAAGAGGCGCGCCGCCAGGCGGCCCACCCGATTGACGTGATCGAAGGGCCGCTCATGCGGGGGATGAATCTGGTGGGCGACCTGTTCGGCTCGGGCCGGATGTTCCTGCCCCAGGTGGTCAAGAGCGCCCGGGTCATGAAGAAGGCGGTGGCGCATCTGGTGCCGTTCATCGAGGCGGAGAAGGCCCGGCAGAACGACAGCCGGCCCCGGGGGAAGGTGGTCCTCGCCACGGTGAAGGGCGACGTGCACGACATCGGCAAGAACATCGTGGGTGTCGTCCTCCAGTGCAACAACTTCGAGGTCATTGACCTGGGGGTGATGGTACCCTGCGCCAAGATCCTGGGCACCGCCCGCGAGGTGGGGGCGGATCTGATCGGGCTCTCCGGGCTCATCACCCCCTCGCTCGAGGAGATGGCCGTGGTGGCGGGGGAGCTGGAGCGCGAGGGGTTCGACACCCCACTCCTCATCGGCGGGGCCACCACCTCGAAGATGCATACGGCGGTCAAGATCGCGCCGCGGTACCACGGGCCGGTGGTGCACGTGCTGGACGCCTCCCGCGCCGTGGGGGTGGCCTCGAGCCTGGTCAGCGATTCGCTGCGCGAGAGCTTCGTGAGGCAGGTGCGGGAGGAATACGCCGCCATCCGCGCCGAGCGGGACGGCGAGGGGGATGCCGCGCCGCGCCTGAGCCTGGCCGAGGCCCGGGCCAATCGCCTGGCGCTGGATTGGGCCACCAGGCCGGTGCCCCGGCCCGCCTGCCCCGGCATCACCGTGCTGCGAGATTACCCGCTGGAGGATCTCCTGTCGCGGATCGACTGGACCCCCTTCTTCCAGGCGTGGGAACTGCCCGGCCGCTATCCCGACCTGCTGGAGGATCCCAAGGTGGGGCCGCCGGCCCGGCAGCTCTTCGAGGATGCCCGGCGGCTGCTCGACCGGATCGTCGGCGAGCGACTGCTCGGCGCGAGCGGTGTGCTGGGGTTGTTCCCGGCCAACAGCGTGGGGGACGACATCGAGCTCTACGGAGACGAAGGGCGAGGCGAGCTGCTGGGGATCATCCACACCCTGCGCCAGCAGATGGCCCGGCGCGACAGCCGGCCCAATCTCGCGCTGGCGGATTTCGTGGCGCCGCGGACCAGCGGTGTCCTCGATTATGTGGGGCTGTTCGCCGTGACGGCCGGCCATCGCCTCGACGCCCTGGTCGCGGAGTTCGAGCGAGCCCACGACGACTACAGCGCCATTCTGGCCAAGGCCCTGGCCGATCGCCTGGCCGAGGCGTTCGCGGAGCGGCTGCACGAGCGGGTGCGCCGGGAATTCTGGGGCTACGCGCCGGACGAGAATCTGGACAACCAGGCGCTCGTCGCCGAAGCGTATCAGGGCATTCGCCCGGCCCCGGGCTATCCCGCCTGCCCCGATCACACCGAGAAGCGAACCGTCTTCGCCCTGCTCGGCGCCACCCGGCGGGCGGGCATCGAGCTCACCGAAAGCGGCGCCATGCTCCCCGCGGCCTCGGTGAGCGGGTACTACTTCTGGCGGCCCGAGGCCCGCTATTTCGGGGTGGGCAAGCTGGGCCGCGATCAGGTCGAGGACTACGCCCGCCGCAAGGGCATGAGCGTGGCGGAAGTCGAACGGTGGTTGGGGCCGAGCCTGGGGTACGAACGATGACGGGTCTCGCACCGGTCGGGCTCTGCCGCAGGCCGGGATCCCTCGCGGGAGCGGGCGGACGGCCCGGGGACTCTTGCCCCCGGCGCGCCTCGCCCCGCCTCACTCGAATCTCCCGCTGATGCCGACGCTCAAGGACCTCATCGCCGACGGCCGGACCCACGTTTTCGACGGGGCGATGGGCACCATGCTCTACGCGCGCGGCGTGTTGCTGAACGTCTGTTACGACGAGCTGAGTCTCAAGCAACCCGACCTGGTGCGCGGGATTCACAGCCAGTACGTGCGGGCGGGGGCGGAGGTCCTGGAGACCAATACCTTCGGGGCCAACCCGGTCAAGCTCTCCCACTACGGTCTCGCCGACGAGACCGAACGGATCAACGAGGCCGCGGCCCGCCTGGCGCGCGAAGCCGCGGGCAGCCGGGCGGCCGTGGTGGGCGCGATCGGCCCGCTCGGTATCCGGATCGAGCCCTACGGCCCGACCTCGGTGCAGGAAGCCCGGGATGCGTTCGGCCGCCAGGTGGAGGGGCTGCTCGCCGGCGGGGTGGACGGCTTCATCCTCGAGACCTTCAGCGACGTGGAGGAACTCCGCGCCGCGTTCGAGGCGGTCCGGGCCCGGAGCGATCTCCCCGTCATTGCCCAGATGACCATCGGCACCGACGGGAAGACCTACTACGGCACCGAGCCGGCCGCGTTCGGGCCCCAGCTCCAGGCCATGGGAGCCGACGTGGTGGGCGTGAACTGTTCGGTCGGCCCGCACGGCGTGCTCGAGGCGGTCGAGCAGCTGGCCCGCGTGGTGACGGTCCCGATCTCCGCCCAGCCGAACGCCGGATTGCCGCGCGAGGTGGAGGACCGGAAGATCTACATGGCATCCCCCGAGTACATGGGGAGCTACGCCCGGCGGATGGTGGAGGCGGGGGCCCAGTTCGTGGGCGGCTGCTGCGGCACGACGCCCGACCACATCCAGGCGATCGTGCGGTTCGTCAAGAGCGTCTCGCCCCGGCACTCGGGGGCGTTCGCCGCGGCCCCGGCCCAGGTCGAGCCGCTCGACCCCGTCCCGCTCGCCGAGCGGTCGCGGTTCGGCGCGCGCCTGGCGCGGGGCGAGTTCATCACCACCGTCGAGATCCTGCCGCCCAAGGGGGTGGACCCCACCCCGATGTTCGAACAGGTGCGGGCCCTCCAGGCGGCGGGCGTCACCGCCGTCAACGTGCCCGACGGACCGCGGGCCCAAAGCCGGATGGGCGCCCTCCTCTCGGGGCTCCTGATCCAGCGCGAGCTGGGCATGGAAGCGGTGGTGCACTACGCCTGCCGCGACCGGAACCTGCTCGGCATGTTGTCAGATTTGTTAGGTGCAGCAGCCAGCGGGCTCAACAACCTGCTCCTCGTCACCGGCGATCCGCCCAAGATGGGCCCCTATCCCGACGCCACCGCCGTCTTCGACATCGACAGCATCGGGCTCACCAACCTGGCCAGCCGGCTCAACCGCGGCCTCGACCCGGGGGGCAATCCGCTCGGCGGGCGCACCCGGTTCGTGATCGGGGTGGGGGTCAACCCGGCGGCCGTGGACCAGGACCGGGAGCTCAACCGGTTTCACTGGAAGGTGGACGCCGGCGCAGAGTTCGCGGTCACCCAGCCAGTGTTCGACCTCGAACAGCTCGACCGATTCCTCCGGCGGGTGGAGTCGTACCGCATTCCCATCATCGCCGGGATCTGGCCGCTGGTCTCGCTCCGGAATGCCGAGTTCCTGGCCAACGAGGTCCCCGGGGTGAGCATTCCCGAGCCAGTGCTCGAGCGGATGCGACAGGCGAGCGCCCGCGGCAAGGAGGCGGCCCTCGCGGAAGGGATCGCCATTGCGCGGGAGATGCTGGCGGCTGTCCGGGACCGGGTGCAAGGGGTGCAGGTCGCGGCCCCGCTGGGACGGGCCGACGTGGCGGTGCAGGTGATCGGCTGAGACCGCCGCATGGTCGCTCCTGGAGCGGGCGGACTCGAGACACGGCCTACTTCAGCATCGCGGACGACGACTGGCCGGCCGTGAAGGCCGGGCTGGAATGGAAGCTGGGGCTGGGACAGGGGGGGGGCGACCAGCAGTGACGCGGGCGCCGGACCTGCCGGCCTGCAAGGCCGGCAGGTCGGACCGATCCCCCGCCTGGCGGAGCCGCGAGCGGCTCGGGCCTCGCCCGGGATCGGCTCGAAGGGGTGGACGGAGCGGCGTTCGAGGGGATAGACTCTCTGCGATCCGTGTCGTTCGGTCTCCGGTCCATCGGTCCCCCGTCTCCGGTCCCCCGCGCCCCATGTCCACCACCCTTGCCAGCAGCGCCCCGCCGCTCACCCTCCTCTCCGAAGAGGAAGAGCTCTTTCGCCAGACCGTGCGCGACTTCGCGGCAACCGAGATCGCCCCCCACGTCCAGGCGATGGACGAGGCCGGGCGCTTCCGGCCGGATCTGATCGAGAAGTTCTTCGCCCTGGGCCTCATGGGAATCGAGATCCCGGAGCAGTACGGCGGCGCCGGTGGAAGCTTCTTTCTCGCCACGATCGCCATCGAGGAGCTGGCCCGGGTGGACGCCTCCGCTGCGATCTATGTGGACGTCCACAACACTCTCATGAACAACGCGGTGCTCCGCTGGGCCAACGAGGAGCAACGCTCGCGCTTCCTCCCCCGCCTCGCCACCGGCCTGCTCGGAGCCTTCGCGCTCTCCGAACCGGCCAGCGGCTCGGACGCGTTCGCCCTGGAGTGCCGGGCCGAGGATCGCGGCACCCACTGGGAGCTCACCGGCCGGAAGTTCTGGATCACCAACGGGGCGGAAGCGGGGTTGTTCCTGATCTTTGCCAACACCGACTTCAGCAAGGGCTACAAGGGGATCACCGCCTTCCTGGTGGAACGGGAGTCCCCCGGTTTCGCGGTGGGGAAGAAGGAGAACAAGCTGGGGATCCGGGCCTCGAGCACCTGCGAGCTCATTCTGGAGGGGTGCCGGGTCCCGAAGGAGAACGTACTCGGCCCGGTGGGACAGGGCTACAAGATCGCGATCGAGACGCTCAACGAGGGGCGGATCGGCATCGGAGCCCAGATGATCGGGGTCGCCCAGGGGGCGCACGCCGCGGCCACGCGCTACGTGAAGGAACGGCGCCAGTTCGGGCGGCCGATTGCAGAGTTTCAGGGCGTCCAGTTCCAGCTCGCCCAGATGGCCACCGAGATCGAGGCCGCGCGGCTCATGGTGTACAACGCCGCCCGGCTCAAGGACCGGGGGCTTCCCTTCCAGCGCGAGGCGGCGATGGCCAAGCTCTTCAGCTCGCAGGTCGCCGACCGGACCACCTCGCAGTGTCTGGAGCTGTTCGGGGGATACGGGTACTCCAAGGAGTACCCGGCCGAGAAGTTCTACCGGGACGCCAAGATCGGCACCATCTACGAGGGCACGAGCAACATGCAGCTTCAGACCATCGCCAAGCTGTTGCTGCACTAGCCACCCCACACCAGGAACGTTCGCGAGCCTGGGCCGCAAAGGTCGGGCTCGCACCGCGGGGCCGGCATCGCGGCTCTGGCCTCGGCCCTCTCGCCGGTGCACCCACCGCCCACCCGCAGTCTTCCCTCTCCCCCGACCGTTGCCCCGCGGCAGGCCGCTGTGCGCCAGATCACAACCTGCTCTGCCGGGCCCCTGGTGGCCTGCGGGTTGCTTCCCTGCCCCATAGGAAGTTGACGCAAGCGATGGTCAACCCCAACTGGATCAAGGAGTTGGCACAAAATCTATCCCCCAAGAGGACGACACCTTGTGCCTGTTCGGTCAGGTACGGCGGGGTGGAAGCCGAGAATTGCGAGAGGGATGAGCGATCGGATGAAGATCCCAGGGGTGATTCGATTCTGGGGCGTGGTGACCCTGCTCGGCGCGCTGGGCGCGGTGGAGCGGGTCGAGGCGCAGGACCTCGCCCCCGAGCTCAAGCTCCGGATCAGGCAGTGGTACCAGACGGCGCAACGGTCCACCCGCGGTACCTGGGGTGTTGCCATCGCGGACCAGGCCGGACGCATCGTCTGGAGCGTGAACCCCGACCTGCCGATGGTGCCGGCCTCCACGGTGAAGCTGCTCACCACCGGGTTCGCGCGCTCGGTGCTGGGCGGGGAGGCGCGGCAGACCACCCGTGTGGTGGGCACCGGGTACGTGGACGAGGCCACCGGGGAGTGGATCGGCCGGTGGGCCCTGGAGCTCAACGGCGATCCCTCGCTGGAAAGCCCTGATGGACGCGGGCCCCGGCTGGCCCAGCTCGCGGCGCAGCTCTCCGCCCTCGGGGTGCGGCGGCTTCGCGGGCCGCTCGAGGTGCGGAGCCGGAACGGGGTGGCGGATGCCCGGTTCCCCTCGAGCTGGCGCAGGGCCAATCGAGGGAGCATCTACGCGCCCCCTGTGGGCACGCTCACGGTGCACGAGAACGTCGTCCGGATCTACGTGGCGCCGGGCTACCGGCCAGGGGTGCGGGCGCGACTAGCCGGCACCTCGCCGGAGGGACTCGAGGCGCTGGTGGACGTTCACGCCACCACCTCGGGCGGCACCCGGTCGCCTCTCAGGGTCCGGCCGATGGCGGACGGGGGCTACCTGGTGACCGGGACGGTGGGGATCCGAGCTGGCCCCCGGCGCCTGGAAGCCGTGGCCGCCGACCCCAAGGCAGTGCTGGCCGCCGCCTGGGCCCGGGCGCTGGAGCGACATGGCATCGAATGGGACCGCCGCCCGCCGGCCATCGCGCTGGCCGACGAGCCAGCCGAGGTGCTGGCGGAGATCAGCTCGCCACCGTTCGACTCGCTCGCGTCCGACATCAACCGCCGCAGCCTCAACATCGGAGCCGAGCTCCTGCTCCGCTGGGCGGCGCCGGACAGCGGGCCGGCCCAGCTCAGCGAGCACGTGCAGCAGGTGGCCGGCGTGGTAGGGGGCACCCGTCTGGTGGATGGCAGCGGAATGTCGCACGAGGATCGGGTGACGCCGGCCACCTTCATCCTGTACATGGCGAACTTCCCCAACACCCCGGCCGGGCGGAACTTCCCGGCCCTCTTGCCGGAGAACGGTGAGGGGACCCTGGCGCGGCTCGCCTCGGGGCTGCCGGCGCAAGGCGTGGTCCGGGCGAAGACCGGCACGCTGAGCGGGGTCTCGAGCCTGGTGGGGTACCTGGGCCGGCGGGACGGCGTGTGGCTGGTTTCTCTTCTTTACAACGGCCCTCGGGCCAGGACGGCCAAGCGCCACCAGTGGCAGCTCTTCCGGCTTCTGGGAGCCGACGGGGTGGCTATTCCGGAGGGCGACCCGGGCGCCGAGCCAGAGGAGCCCGAGCTGGGCGGCGACGCGGCCGACTGACTCTGCGCCGGGTCCGGCCTTGCGGCCGGATTCATCCCGAGTTCATCTTGGCTGGCTAGCTTCGCCTTCGGCGGCTCGGCGAAGGTGGTGCTGGTGCGCATTCTCCTGGTCGAAGACGAGGTCCGCCTGGCGGAATCCGTCGCGCGGGGGCTCCGTCAGGCGGCGCACGCGGTGGACGTGGCGCACTGCCTGGCCGACGCCCGCGACAAACTTGCCCTCGAGCCTTACGACGCCCTGGTCCTGGACCTCGCGCTGCCGGACGGCTCGGGGCTCGAGTTGGCGGCCGAGCTCCGCCGGCGCGGGGTCTCCGTACCCATCCTCATGCTCACTGCCCGCGACGCGGTGCCGGACCGGGTGGCGGGCCTCGACGCGGGCGGGGACGACTATCTGGTCAAGCCGTTCGCCTTCGAGGAGCTACTCGCGCGGCTCCGGGCCCTGGGGCGCCGGGCGCTCGAAGCGCACCCCCCCAAGCTCCAGGTCGCAGACCTGGTGCTCGATCCGGCGGCGAGGACCGCTTCCCGGGCTGGCCGGCCGATCGAGCTCACCACCACCGAGTACGCCCTGCTCGAGTACCTGACGCGGAACGCCGGGGTGGTCTGCAGTCGCGCCGCGATCAGCGCCCACGTCTGGGACGAGAACTACGATCCCTTCTCGAACATCATTGACGTCTACGTCTCGCGGCTCCGGAAAAAGATTGACGCGCCGGGCCTGGTGCCCCTGATCCACACGCTCCGCGGCGCGGGCTACACCCTGGACCCCGGCCGGGGAGCCCGGGTGACATGAGGCGTCCCGGCCTGCGGGCCCGCCTCGCGCTGGTCTTTGCCGGCGGTTTCGCCTTCCTGCTGGGGCTCGGAGGCCTGGCGCTCTGGAGCCACCTCGAGCGGGCCTATCGCGCGGACTTCGACGCGGCCCTCATCGCCACGGGTCGTGGCGCGGCCAGTCTTTGGGAGCTGGATCGCGGGGAGTATCGGCTGGCCGATTCGGCCGTCGCCCATGTGGTGGGAGAGCTGCGGTTCGGCGACCGGACGCTGGTGGCCTTCGACTCGACTGGCCGCCGTCTCGCCGTGAGCCTGCACTTTCCGGACGGCCCCCTCTTCGACGACGTGACCCCCCAGGGCCGGCCGTGGGAACCGATGACGGTGCGCTTGCGGGAGGGAAATGCGCGCCTGTTGCGGGTTCCGCTGTCGGAAGGCATCGAGCTCTATCTGGCCATGGCCACGGCACCGCTCGAGCTCCGGCTGGCCCAGTTGCGCTTGGCGCTCCTCGTCGGTGTACCGGTCATCTTGCTCGCGGGTGCCTTGTTCGGGGCCTGGGCGGCTCAGGTGGTCCTGCAGGGGATCGTCGAGGTGGCGCGCGCGGCGGAGGCCACGGCGCATCAGGTGGCGGCCGGCGCCGTCCAGTTCGAGCCGCTGAGGGCGAGCGGCGACCAGGACGAAATCGGCGTCCTCACCCGCGCGCTCCATCTCCTCACCACCCGGCTGGCCGCGGCGCTGGCCCGGGAGCGGGAGGCGGCAGCGCGGCAGCGCCGCTTCTTGGCCGACGTCGCCCACGAGCTCCGTACGCCCGTGGCGATCGTGCGGAGCGAGGCCGAGGTGGCCCTGGCGTCGCCGCCTGCGCTGGCCCCGTACCGCCACGCGCTCGAGCGCGTGGTCGAGGAGGCCGCCGGCCTCGGCAGCCTGGTGAACGACCTCCTGCTCCTCGCCCGGGGCGAGGCCGAGGCGCCTGGCGCCGAACCGCAACGCATTTACCTCGACGACCTGGTGAACCGCTCGCTGGCCCGGCTTCGCCACCTTCCCTCGGCCCGCGGCCGCGAGATCCGGCGTGGCACCTTCGAGGCGGCACCGGTCCGCGGCGAACCCGACCTCCTGGAGCGGGCGGTGGTGGTTCTGCTCCACAATGCGCTGGTCCACGCCGCCGCGGCGCCGGTCGAGGTGAGCACTGGCACCCGGCGGGATGCCGGGGGCGCCGTCTGGTCGTGGGTCACGGTGCGGGACTGGGGACCGGGAATCCCGGCCGAAGCGCGGGAACGGATCTTCGAGCGGTTCGCGCGCCTGGACCGGTCGGTGCCGGGCGCCGGCCTCGGGCTCGCCATCGCCAGGTGGATCGCCGAACGGCACCAGGGCCGCCTGACCCTGAGCGATCCGCCAGGGGGCGGTGCGGCCTTCACGCTAGAATGCCCGGCGGACGGGGGATCGGAGGATCAGGAGGCCCAGAACACCGCCAGCCAGCCGTCCCTACCCCTCGAGCATCAGGTGGACCAGCTCCGGCCCCTGGGGCTCCTGCGATGAGGAGCCGGCCGGCTCGATCGTCAGGGCCGCCCCCTTCACCCGCCCGCCACCGGCCGGGATACCCAAAGTGAGAAGTGCCGTCCCGCTCTCGACGACCTCGAGCTCCGCGCCTCGCACCAGGCCGCGGTCCGTAATGAACCAGAACTGGCACACCTTGCCAGGCTGCGGGGTAGGGAGGCCATGCACCACCACGTTCCAGCGACGGGCCCGCTCGTCGGCGAAGATGATCATCTGTCCTTTCTGCTCGCCCGCGGCGATCGCGGCCTGAGCCACCCGGGTCGCGTTCCGGATCACGGCCAGAGTGTCCCGGGCCGCGGCCAGTGCCTGTTCCAGCGCGGCGACCCGTGCTCGGACCCGGACCTCCCCCTGGCCCTCGCGGCGCAGAGCCCAGGTCCAGGCCCCGACCGCCAGGAGGATCGAGGCAGCCAGTGCTGCGGGCACGAGCCAGCGCGGCTGCCCTCGCCGCCGGCCCAGCGCTCTTTCCACCAGGAGCCGGGTCAGCCCCGGTCGGGCCGGGACCGGGTCGGCGCCCATGGGCAGCCAGGCGAGTTCCCGCTCCAGCCGCTCGGTCTCCTGCCGGCATGCGGCGCAGCCGGGGAGGTGCTCCCGAAAGATGCGCTCCTCGTCGGCCTCGAGGCTTCGGACGACGAACGCGACGCGATGCTCGACGAACCAGTCGTGTGCAGTCATAGCACCCAGTCCTTCACGGCGGCCAGATTGACCCGGAGCTTGTCGAATGCGAGCCGGAGGCGTGTCTTCACGGTGCCGAGCGGAATGCCGAGGCGCCCGGCGATCTCGGAATGGGTGAGGCCCTCGAAGTACGCCAGCCGCACCACGGCCAGTTGCTCCTCGGGGAGCTGGCGGAGCGCGGCGTGCACCGCCTCGTGGACGTGCCAGCCTGGAAACCCCGCCTCATCGGGCTCCCGCGGCGGCGTCCACGTCTCGCTCGGCGAGCGGAAGGCCTCGACCCGCCGGGCCTTGGCCGCCGACCGGCGCTGGGCCCGGAGCCGGTCAATCGCCCGGTTACGGGTGATCCGGAATAGCCATGGGAGGAGCCGGCCGCTGGCCTGATCGAACAGGTCCACCCGGCGCCAGACGATGGTGAAGGCTTCCTGCACCACCTCTTCGGCTTCGTCCCGGTCGCTCAGCATCCCCTGGGCCACGCCGAGCAGCCACGGGGTCGCGACCTCGACGAGCTCGGCCAGCGCCTCCTCGTCGCGGGCGATGAGCCGGGCCTGAAGCGACGCCTCCCGCTCCCGGGTGAGGATCCGGAGCGCGGGCGCGCCTTCCGTGGCCGCAGGCCGGTCAGCGGCTGCCACGGGCCGGCAGCCGGGGCCGGCCGCCGTTGGCCGCCGCCGCGGAGCCTGCCACTGTACGCGAGACGAGCAGAC